>NZ_JAWRVK010000005.1:0-197957 GCF_036663575.1 Halalkalibacter flavus | reverse complement strand
TTAAAAGGCTTAAAACCATTTACGGCGGCTCCGCTCATTGCTTAGAGATAGTCAAAACAGGGAAGTGCGCCCTGTTTCTCTTTGGATGTGCGAACATGCTTGCAATGGCTTCTCTCACCGTGCGCCTTTTAAGAAGTTCACTTAAAAGGCTTAAAACCATTTACGGCGGCTCCGCTCATTGCTTAGAGATAGTCAAAACAGGGAAGTGCGCCCTGTTTTGACTATCTCTATTATCAAGAAAACAAGTCGAGTTGTCTAGGTGCTAGGCCATGATATTCAATATCAAGCATTTCTATGAGCTGCTTGGCATTTGTGGCTGCGTCGCCTCCAGAATTGTTATTAAAAATAATAAAGATGTCTTTTGTTTGCGTTGTCAGCGATTGTAAGTTTTGTTTCCATTCTAAAAGCTCCGCTTCGTTGTATTTGTATAAATAACGTACGTCTCGCCATGTTCCATCACCAGGATCATTCCATCCGTGGACATTACGACCGTGGAAGCGAATCAGTGTCTTATCCGAATGAGTAGCTTCTAAGATAGTTGGAACCGAGCGCACTCCAGCTTGCGGTTCATCACAGATGCTATGGATCCACTCTTCTTCTCTCATAAACTTCAGTGTTTTCTCTCGCATGTTTCCTACAAACCATGAACGATGACGAAATTCAAGGGAAACTGGCAACTCTTTTAGTTGCTCCTTTACATAGCGGATCCATTGAACATGTTCTTTTTTACAGTCAAACCAGGGAGGAAACTGGCAGAGGACCATCGCTAATTTTCCTTTTTCAATCAATGGTTCTAAAGATTCACGAAATGCATGAAACATCTCATCCTTTGTAGCAAAAGGAGCAAATCCACGTTGATGCCCAGTCATTCCTTGATAGGCTTTAACGACAAATTGAAACGTAGGAGGAGTTTCTCTTGCCCATTTGTCCATATTTCTAGCAGGTTGAACCGCATAAAAAGAAGCATCTATTTCAACAATTGGGAAGTGTCCTGCATATACTTCTAATTTTGATTGTTTGCTCATTCCTATGTACAAATCATCATGATCTCCCCAACCCGCAAGGCCAATATAGATCATTTTCATTCACTCCTTATTACGCACAAATCCAGTGTTTTTAGTTTACCATGAAACCTCTTTCTTCACAGAATCATTGCTCAATTTATCTTGTATACAAAAAAGAGATAAAGACTGCAACTTTTCGTACAACTCTACCTCTTTTAACTTAATATTCAGCTGTAATAATCGGTGTACCAATGGTTACATCCACACTGCTTCCATTTCCTACATCCCTTACCCCTATTTGCATATTAATCTGCTCTGAGTCATTAATAGCTATTCCACTACCCCAATAAGCTGTGTAGGCTGATACTGAAACAAAATGACTTTCCACCAAACCTTCCTTTACTTCTCCTGAAAACGATTCTACTAGATTGCTAGCTACATGGTCTAACTCTTGATCTTCTTCCCTGTCCATCGTTGTGCGTACTGTTACATAATGATCATTGCCTATTACCTTCTGATTGATCACCTCAAACATTTCTTCACACCATTTGTCTCCTGTAATTTGATACGTCATACTTACCATTTGCTGATCTAGGCTTTCGTGAGCTGTAACCACAATTCGTTCAGCTGCTATCGTTTCCTTATTAGACTTTGTTCCAACTATTTTTCGGTACTCGCCATTTCGTACTTCTTCTTCAACCCATTTGAAATCGCGGTAATCATCCTTCAAATTTACTATGAACCTATCAAACTCTTTAGCGTTTTTAACCTTTGTTTGTTCTTGCTTCGAGTATACTGTCCAATCCCTAATATTCATGTTCTCTTCAGTTACTACTTCCATAATCTCCTTTAATTCATGTAACTGGTCCGTATCGCTGCTAACGGCTTGAGTTTTATATAATCCAAAAATGGCTGATAGTAACACACAATATATAATAATATTCTTCATCAATCTCCTCACCTCCCTAACAGCATTGACAGATTCATAGAAATATAAACGATGAGAGACATCTTTTTTCTTTATCTTTCAACTTAACAGCTTTATTAAATAAACGATTACACTAACAAAATAAGTAAAAGGGATTTATTCACCTTACAATCAACCAAAGATCCATTAATTCTTTGCCTAGATGGATTGATTAAGCCCAAATCATTATGCGATTTGGGCTAATAATTTATATGGTTTTTTCGTATTTCTCCACAAATACTCTACTACATATTCAATGAACACATAGTTTTCTGCACCTAATTCCTTTCCTACCTCCAGCCCCTTTTTAACTCTAACAGCTGCAATTCATTTTCTCGAAAAATTCAAAGGATGCTTCTACACGGGCTTTAGCAAGATCCATGCCAGAAAACTTATTATATGGCCGAACGAACCATTGTACCTGAACCAAAGGGGTCAGAACCTTCGCCTGTGAAAGTATGCCAATAAGATACCGCAAAACGTAAAAGATCTTCCATCTTTTGTCCATTAATTGTTTCTTCTGGATTGTAATATTTAAATGCAAAAGGATTCGTTGAATTGGGGCCTTCATACTTAATTTGGTTAACCTTTTCAAAATAACTGATGTTACTACCTCCACCTACTTTATGTAATAAAAGTCAATATTCATTAAGTTGCGGTTATAGTTTGTCCCATTTGAGTAATATAGATTTAAAGCTAATAATTTATATTTAGTAAAATTTAGTGGTGAAAGGGGAGAATTAGGGAACTATTCCCTGGTTAAATGTGGTGAGATCAAGCAATATCTACATTGTATTAGTAACATTAGTCGCAACTTTAGGTGGTCTTTTATTTGGCTATGATACAGCGGTTATTTCAGGAGCGGAGAGCTCGCTACAAGTTTACTTTATAGAAAGCTTAAACCTTTCTCCTCTTGCACATGGATTAACGGTTTCAAGTGCTTTAATCGGTTGTATAATTGGTGGATTATTATCAGGCTATCTTTCTTCTCGAATAGGAAGAAAACACACCCTAATAATAGCAGCAATATTATTTTTATTATCAGCTTTGGGATCCTCATTTCCGGAATTTTTATTTTTTACACCGGGAGAACCTTCCTTCGCTCTTTTAATTACATTCAATATATACCGAATAATTGGCGGTATAGGAGTAGGACTGGCATCTGCTGTATCGCCTGTGTATATAGGAGAGATTGCCCCGTCCGAAATTAGAGGTCGATTAGTTTCTTTAAACCAATTTGCAATCATTTTCGGAATGCTAGTTGTTTATTTTGTAAACTGGGGAATAGCAAGAGGCCAATCTATAGAATGGATCAATGATATTGGCTGGCGCTACATGTTCCTATCGGAAACGATTCCAGCTAGTATATTCTTTCTTTTATTATTTACAGTACCGGAAACTCCGAGGTACCTTGTATCAATAAATAAAGAAGAAAAGGCTAAGCAGATACTTTCTAAAATTTATAATGAAACAATGGTGAAAGCTACATTGTTTGAAATAAAAAAATCCTTTAACGTAGAAAAAGGCGGATTATTTTCGTTTGGTAAAAAAATTATTATCATTGGGATTTTATTATCCGTTTTCCAACAATTTGTCGGAATTAATGTAGCCCTTTATTATGCACCCCGCATTTTTGAAAGCATGGGTGCCGCTAGAGACGCTTCGATGTTTCAAACAATTATTATGGGGTTAGTCAACGTAATTTTTACCGTAATTGCCATTCTAACCGTTGATAAATTTGGCCGAAAACCATTATTAATAATTGGTTCTATAGGCATGGCCTTTGGTATGTTCGGCGTTTCTGGGATGGGGTTTTCTAATCAAATAGGCATTGGTACATTAATTTTCATTATTATCTATACTGCTTCCTTTATGATGTCATGGGGACCTGTTGTTTGGGTTTTAATTTCTGAAATTTTCCCTAATAAAATCCGCGGACAGGCTGTAGCCATTGCAGTGGCAGCACAATGGTCTGCCAACTATTTTATCTCTTCAACGTATCCAATGATGATAGACTATAGTGCAGGGTTAACCTATTCTTTTTACGGTACTATGAGTGTACTTTCGGCACTTTTTGTCTGGAAACTAATTCCTGAAACAAAAGGAAGATCTCTTGAAGAATTAGAAAAATTGTTAAAAAAATCAGTTGAAAATGGTTAGAAAAACAGAAAATCATGAAGGCACCTTGAGAACAGCGAAAGTCTCAATTATTTCGGGACTTTTCCCTTGTCTGATCTTTTTGTCCATTTTCTTTAATATCAAAACAAGTAAAAGGCACCTGCCATATAAAAACAGGTACCTTTTACTTTTTTTTTAGCTAGCTTTTTCTAATTTCATCTTATGACCTTTACGTACGGGTGTTTCCAGTGCTTTTCCATTTCCTCTTATCCCTGGTTCATCAAGCTTTCGGACATCTGCCTTTGTCACTGTTGCATCAAACACAAATTGATAAGCTCCATCTACATCTGGTGTAAATGTAAGGTTATCACCTCCTGGAAGCCATTCTCCATCCATAACAAATTTAAACTCAACTAGTTTCCCAGCTTCAAGCTCGATTGCTTCTGACTTCCATACGTTTTCTTTTTCATCAAACAGTAATGATTGATCATTATTTTCCCAGCTAAGGGGTTCTGATCCTCGTAACACACCGGCTTCATACTTCTTATAATCTACTTTTTCTTCCCCTTTGACTAACTTACCCGACACTTCAAAAATTTTGAAACCTTGAGCTTCCATTGTGATTTCAATGGTTCCTTTTTTTGTCGTTTTCTTTTCTTGAGTTAAAGCATTTTCTAGCCTTACATTCGTTAATCGATCTTGATGATAAACTTCCGCTAAATCAAACGTTTGTTTAGCGCCTTTATTCACTAGAACGAGTAAACGTGAATCCTTATCTTCACGTTCGAAAATGAGTACATCATCATTCACAAAAATTTCTTCAAACGTACCTGTACGTAGAGCTGAATACGTATCTCTCAATGAAATAATTTCTTGATAATGAGCAAATAGATCAAGATCTTGCTCTTCCTCTTTCCAAGGCATCATTTCGCGATACCATCTGTCTTTCCAATCACTATAGTCATGATGGTTTCCACTTTGGGACATCCCAACTTCTGTCCCATAATAAATCATTGGTGAGCCAGGCAACATAAATTGCGTAAACGAAGCAAGCTTTAACTTATTCGTATCGTTTCCTGCTTCATATAAGAACCGAGGTACATCATGGTTATCTAAAAATGATGATAAAATGTATTCTGGATGATAAGTAGCAACGTTATCTTTTACTAAATTGCTCACATTTCTCATTGAACCGTTACGAGCAAATGTACTTTTAAATGTATCGTGGAAGCCAAAGTCGAGAGCCCCGTCTAATTTCCCAGCATAAGAGTTGATCTTATCACGATTATCCCAAATCTCACCAAAGATATAATAATCTTCATCTAATTGTTTAACGGCATGACGGAAATCAACCCAGAAGCTATAGCTAGGTCCTTTTGCATAATCTAGACGGTATCCATCAAAGTTCACCTTTTCTAACCAAAAAGGGATCACTTCTTTAAGCATATAGTCTCTTGTTTCTTGGTTATCATTATTTAATTGTGGAAGACTTTCTACACCATAGAACGTTTCATAGGAGCCATTCTCATAGAAGGTGTACCAGTCATAGTAAGGACTATCCTTTCCATTCTTCAATGCATCTTGGAAGAATGGGCTCTCATCTGAACTATGGTTGGGAACCATATCATATATTACTTTCATGTCACGAGCATGAGCCTTATCAATTAATTCTTTTAAAACATCAAGCGAACCGAAGTTTTTATCAACATCTAAAAAGTCAATTGGATGATATCCATGAGAATATGGACCTTCAAAAACAGGTGATAAATAAAGAGTGTTAACTCCTAGCTCATCTAAATAATCAAGTTTTTCAATGATCCCTTCAAGGTCACCACCCATCCAGTCTTTCAACGCATCCTCTAAGCCTATCTCATCAACATTGACCGTGTCATAGTTATTATCCTTATTCCCGTCTTTAAAACGATCGACAAAGATGTGATAAATCACAGCATCTTTTGCCCATTCAGGAGATTTGAAATCATCTACATAATAAGCAAATTCAGTTGCTGCACCAGATTCTAAGCTATTCGTATCCGCAAATTGGGAACCTTCTCCATCTTCATCCCATACATCTACTTTATATTTTACTGGTGTTTTATTTGATTGAGCTGGGATGGTTCCTTCTAAAATAGTTACATACCCATGACTGCTTTCATTTGTAGAGACGATGTTCATTTCTACAGCTTGTCCAACTCGAGCTTCTCCTCTCGCTCCTTCTGGAGAAGCTCTATCCGTTGTAAAGTAAATACCACCATCCGTAATCGGCCCATTATGCTCAACTTCTGCTGTAATCGTTACATCATCATTCTCACTCGGAATAAATGGGGAGTGATTAAAATCATGAGAGACGTTACTTGCAATGGGAATGCCTTTCCATGCTTGAACTGTGTCTTCTATTATAGCTCCTTCTTCAGAGAAAGAAGCTTTTCTTAGTTCATCTCTTTCTTCTTGATACTTTGAATCACCTAATGCATATCGATAATGCAGCTCTTCTCCAGCAGGACCCTTTAAGTGAATCGTGTATAGTCCATCCTCTCCTTTATTCATCCTTGTAATTGAATAATTATAGTTATTCATATTAGAACCGACTGTTACAACAACCCAATCCGGAGTCGCTTCAGGAACTTCCACTTGTAACGTTAGTTCTCCATCATACTCCGTTGCAGGACGTACATCGACATGTCTTTCATTTTCTGGATGAAAAACAAATTGATATGCTCCTGCTTGAGGAGTCGTGTACTCTAAGTTTGCTCCTGGCATCCATTCGCCATCATATACAAACTTGTATTCAACCTTTTGACCACCTGGTAGATTAATAGGTTCACTAATCCACACTCCATCTTCTTTATTAAACAATAAAGGATGATCATCTCCATCCCATTTTAACGGGGCTACACTTCCTCGAAGTACGACACTTTCATATCCATCCGCATCACCAGACCACTGTCCATAAACAGATTGCGCAAACGTTGGCATGAATGTGCTCACCAAAAGCAATAATGACAAAAATATTAACGATAAACGTTTCATCCCCAAACCCTCCATCTTCATTTTATGAAAACGCTTCACAAAAACGCTTACATTAATGATAAAAGGAATCTTATTTATTTTCAATGAGTTGCACTGTTTCAAAATTAAAATGAGTCCTTTGAACGAGCAACCATGTGCAACTCCTGCGCAAATAAGAAAGCGGTTGCACATCAGTAGTAAAAAAGAAGCAAATCCCCGAAAGGACTTGCTTCTTTATATTTATTAACCGATTGAACCTTCCATCTCGAACTTGATTAGACGGTTCATTTCTACTGCATATTCCATTGGAAGTTCTTTTGTGAATGGCTCGATGAAGCCCATTACGATCATTTCTGTTGCTTCTTGCTCAGAAATACCACGGCTCATTAGGTAGAAAAGTTGATCTTCAGATACTTTTGATACCGTTGCTTCGTGCTCAAGCGTAATGTTGTTGTTTAGAATTTCATTGTATGGAATTGTATCTGATGTTGACTCATTATCCATGATAAGTGTATCACACTCGATCTTCGACTTAGAGCCTTCAGAACGACGGCCAAAGTGACAGATACCGCGGTATGTTACTTTCCCACCATGTTTTGAAATCGACTTCGATACAATCGTTGAAGAACAGTTAGGTGCTAAGTGATGAACTTTTGCACCAGCATCTTGGTGCTGCCCTTTTCCTGCGATTGCGATGGAAAGGATCGTACCTTTTGCCCCTTCACCACGCATCACAACAGCTGGATACTTCATTGTCAGCTTAGAACCGATGTTACCATCAACCCATTCCATTGTTGCACCAGCATCTGCTACAGCACGTTTTGTAACTAGGTTAAAGATGTTTGGAGCCCAGTTTTGGATCGTTGTGTAACGGCAATATGCGTCTTTTTTAACGATAATTTCAACAACCGCACTGTGTAGTGAGTTTGTTGAATAAACTGGTGCTGTACATCCTTCTACATAGTGTACAGAACTATCTTCATCAGCGATGATTAGCGTACGCTCGAATTGCCCCATGTTCTCAGAGTTAATACGGAAGTACGCTTGAAGAGGTGTGTCTGTTTTTACGCCTTTAGGTACGTAAATGAACGATCCACCAGACCAAACAGCTGAGTTAAGTGCTGCGAACTTGTTATCAGATGGAGGAATGATTGTTCCAAAGTGCTCTTTGAAAATTTCCTCATGCTCCTTTAACGCTGTATCTGTGTCTGTGAATAGAATTCCTAACTCAGTTAGTTCTTCTTTCATGTTGTGGTAAACAACTTCAGACTCATATTGAGCAGAAACCCCTGCTAAATACTTTTGCTCTGCCTCTGGGATCCCAAGCTTATCAAATGTGTTTTTGATTTCTTCTGGTACTTCATCCCAAGATTTCTCTGACTTCTCTGATGGCTTAACGTAGTACGTGATGTCATCAAAGTTTAATTCAGCTAAATCCCCGCCCCATTGTGGCATTGGCATTTTATAAAATTGTTCTAATGATTTTAAACGGAAATCTAACATCCATTGTGGTTCATCTTTCATGCGTGAGATTTCTTCAACGATTTCTTTCGTTAATCCACGCTTTGAACGGAAAATCGAAACATCTTTATCCGAGAACCCATATTTATATTCTCCGATTTCAGGCATTTTTTTCGCCATTGTGAAAGCCTCCTCTATTATTATCGAGTGCAATGGTTTCGCACGCTGCCCCTAAATAATCCTTCTTGAGCTAAGGCAGCGGCTACGCACATCGCTTCAAGTTAGATCAATAAGGTCAAACCCCGACCTATTTTGACTAACTTTCTTACTTGCGGTCGTTAATTCCCTTCTCCATTGCCTTCCATGCTAAGGTCGCACATTTAATACGAGCAGGAAATTTCGCCACACCTTGTAGTGCCTCAATATCACCTAAGTCAAAACGCTCATCATCATATTCTTTTCCGAGCATCATATCTGAGAAAATTTGCGACATTTCAATTGCCTCATCCAATTTCAAGCCTTTAATGGCTTGAGTCATCATCGAAGCGGAGGCTAAACTGATTGAACATCCTTCTCCAACAAATTTCGCATCTGTGACCTTATCATCTTCTACTTTCATTTGAATTTGAATGCGGTCACCACATGTTGGGTTATTCATATTTACCGTAACCGTATCACCATCAAATTCCCCTCTGTTACGCGGGTTTTTGTAGTGATCCATAATCACCTGTCTATAAAGTGTATCTAAATTAGAAGACATCGCCAAAGTACTCCTTTGTTTTTACTAGTCCAGTGACAAGTGCATCAACGTCCTCTTTCGTGTTGTATAAATAAAAGCTAGCACGAGCTGTTGCTGTCACCTCAAGCCATTTCATAAGTGGCTGTGCACAGTGATGACCGGCACGAACAGCAATTCCTTCAGCATCTAGTACCGTTGCAACATCGTGAGGGTGCACATCATCCAAATTAAATGTTACCACACCTGCGCGCTTTTTCGGTCCAAAAATTTTCAACCCATCAATTTCAGATAATCGCTCAATCGCATATTCAGCTAATTCGTGTTCATGCTTTAAAACATTATCCAAACCGACCTCTTCTAAAAAGTCTATGGCTGCACCTAGTCCAATAGCACCAGCGATGATTGGTGTCCCACCTTCAAATTTCCAAGGAAGCTCTTTCCACGTTGAATCTTGTAGTCCTACAAAATCAATCATTTCGCCACCAAACTCAATTGGCTCCATGTTTTCTAGGAGATGTTTCTTGCCGTAAAGGGCCCCAATTCCAGTTGGACCACCCATTTTGTGACCTGAAAAAGCGAAGAAATCACAATCTAGATCTTTAACATCCACTTTCATATGCGGCGTACTTTGGGCACCATCCACGACCATAATTGCGCCATTGCGATGAGCAATTTCAGCAATCTCTTTGATTGGATTAATCGTCCCTAACACATTTGACACGTGCATAACGGAAACGATTTTTGTGTTTTCTGTAATCGTCTTCTCAACTTCAGCTAAATCAAGCGTACCATCTGGCTGAAGCGGGAAGTATTTTAATGTTGCTCCTGTCACCTTTGCAACTTGCTGCCAAGGAATGATGTTACTGTGATGCTCCATCATAGAGATCACAATCTCATCGCCTTCTTTCAAGTTAGCACGAGCGTAACTAGAAGCAACCAAATTTAACGCTGTCGTTGTACCACGTGTGAACACAATCTCTTCGATGGAGTTGGCCCCGATAAAGTTACGAACCTTTTCACGAGCACCTTCATATCCATCCGTTGCAAGTGTTCCAAGCGTATGAACTCCGCGGTGAACATTTGAATTATAGCGACGGTAGTAATCATCAAGTGCTTCAATGACTTTTAGTGGCTTCTGAGATGTAGCCGCGCTATCCAAATAGACAAGCGGATTTCCGTTAACATTTTGATCAAGAATCGGAAACTGCTTTTTGATCTCTTTGGCATTCATTAGCGAACTTTCCCTTCGATTGCCTCTCTTAAGCGTTCCTTAACAGACTCAATTGGAAGCTGCTCAACGACTGGTGCTAAGAAGCCGTGAATGACTAAGCGCTCTGCTTCTTTACGAGAAATCCCGCGGCTCATTAAGTAGAACATTTGAAGAGGATCTACTTGACCAACAGATGCAGCGTGACCTGCTGTTACATCATCTTCGTCGATTAGAAGAATTGGATTTGCATCACCACGAGCTTTTTCACTAAGCATTAGTACTCGCTCTGTTTGAACACCGTTTGACTTTGTAGCACCATGCTCAATTTTTGTAATTCCGTTAAAGATTGAAGTAGCAGCTTCACGCATAACACCATGCTTAAGGATATGACCTTCAGAATGCTTTCCATGATGGAAAATTTGTGTTGTGAAGTTTTGCTTTTGCTCTCCACGTCCAACAGAAACAGTCTTAGTATCAGCCCAAGAGCCGTCGCCTACTAAATGAGTTGTGTTTTCAGAAACTGTGTTTCCATCATTCATTTGTCCAAGAGCCCAATCAATACGAGCATCTTTGCCCACATGTGCACGACGAACAACATATGTTGTTACATTGCTACCAAAGTTATCAACCGCACCAAATGCCACTTTTGCATTTGCTTTTGCGTACACTTCTGCAATGATATTAGCTGCAACATTGCCGTCAACGTTAGAGGTGTAGTTTTCCACATATGTCACAGAACTATTTTCTTCAGCTACAACGATCACGTGGTTTGATAGTATGGCTTCTGGTGTTTCAATTGAGAATACCGCTTGAAGTGGAACCTCAACTTGAACATTTTTTGGTATATAAATAAATGTTCCGCCATTTAGTAGTGCTGCATGTAAACCAGTAAGTTTGTTCTCTTGTGGTTTCACTGCTTCACCGAATAAATAAGGTTTCACAAGATCAGCATGCTTTTCTAAAGCTGTTTGGATGTCTGTAAAAATAACACCTTTTTCAGCTAATTCCGCATTTGTCTTTGTATATACAGCTGATGTATCTTGTTGAACATACAAGTTTTGCTCATCTGTCTCTTCACCAATTAAAGCTTGCAAACCTTCTGGTAAAGCTTTTACAGATGTTGCTTTTGGCTTTGCGTTCATATCAAAGCGTGTTTGCGTAAACGTCCACTTATCAATTTTAGTTTTATCTGGCTTTGGAAGCTCTGCTGATTCAGAAATTTCTAAGCCTTTTAAACGAATGTCGCGTACCCAATCTGGTTCATTGCGTCCATTCGAGAATGATTCAATTTGTTCTTTTCCGAACAATCCTTTTGTCTCGACTGACATACATTACCCACCCTTTACTATTGTACTGCTCGCTTCGTGCGAGGTTGCATCTTAATTCGTATCTGACCTTTATTTACGCTTCTTGGTTTGCTGCTTCTACACGCTCGTCTTCAATACCTAGCTCTTGTTTGATCCAGTCATATCCTTCTGCTTCTAAACGTGCAGCAAGCTCAGCTCCACCAGATTTCACAATGCGTCCTTGCATCATAACGTGTACTTTGTCAGGAGTGATGTAGTCAAGTAGACGTTGGTAGTGAGTGATAATTAAACAGCCGAAGTTTTCGCTGCGCATTTCGTTCACACCTTTTGAAACAACTTTAAGTGCATCAATGTCTAAACCTGAGTCAATTTCATCTAAGATGGCAATCTTTGGCTCAAGCATTAATAATTGAAGAATTTCGTTACGCTTTTTCTCCCCACCAGAGAACCCTTCGTTTAAGTAACGGTGTGAGAAAGAATCGTCCATATCAAGAAGTTCCATTTTCTTATCTAATTGACGGATAAACTTCATTAGAGAAATTTCATCGCCTTCTTCACGTTTCGAGTTGATTGCTGATCGTAAGAAGTCTGCATTTGTAATCCCGCTAATTTCACTTGGGTATTGCATTGCTAAGAAAAGACCAGCTTGTGCACGCTCGTCCACTTCCATTTCTAGCACGTCTTCTCCATCAATTGTTACAGATCCGCTTGTAATTTCATATTTAGGATGACCCATGATTGCTGAAGCAAGAGTTGATTTACCTGTTCCGTTTGGCCCCATGATTGCATGGAACTCCCCACCTTTGATTTCAAGGCTGAAATCTTTTAAAATTTCTTTTCCTTCAACTGATACGTTAAGGTTCTCAATTTTTAGAAATGGTACTGACATTTACAATGACCTCCAATGTATTTTGCTTCATCTATGGGATAAAGCTTGCTAATTTTTGTAATAGTTTTATTCTCAATCTATTCTCATTACAATCTTATACTAAATCTATTCTTAGTTCAAGGACGGAGAACCAATTATGAAACTATTTGTACTATGTTTATAGTGTTAACGTTTCTTCTCCTGTAATAGGAAATTCTCACCTTATTAGCATTCCTTTTCATTACCCTATGTAAACCATAAAAAAAAGTACTTGGACATATTATGCACAGAAGAAGAGTAGTGCCAATCGGCACTACTCTTTCAATATTTTAACACACTTATTATCGTTTAGCTAAATTGAGCGGCTAGCTTTTTGCTCTTCTCATAGTCTTTTTCGCGTTGCTTCTCGACTTCTAACCGTTTTTCCAAGTTACGATTATACTCAGCATAACTTGTTCCGTGAGATTGTTGCATTGCTTTTTCCATTTCACCATTGTGTTGGTTTTTTAATAAATGGATAATAAATCAATCCTTTCTCGTTTTGTCACAAGTAATCGTACCATAGTCAGAAAATTTGACCAACACGGAAAAAACGAGTTAGATCACGATATACAGACGTGAGATATGATTATACAATGTCAGAAAATGTTCCAATACATTTTCTCGGCCTTACAAAGTCTGAAAGCTTATCTCTTAATTTTATTTATTGCAGTTGATTGTTATTGCCACCTAGCTCTGAAATACATTCTTGAACAAGAGTTACGGCCTGACTCATAGCTGCGCCTCCACCAAATGCCGCTGTGACTCCGACCGTCTCTAAAATCTCCTCTTCCGTGCACCCTTGATCTAAGCATCCTTTTGCATGATAAATAATGCAATATTCATCTTGCGAATACACACTAATTCCAAGAGCGATCATTTGCTTCTCTTTTTGAGAAAGCTTCCCTTCTGCAAAACACGCCTCAGTAAAAGCATTGTACTTCTTCGCTATATCAGGCATTTTCTGAGTGAAATTCCCTAGCCCTTGTTTATACTCCTGTAATGCCTGGTCGATCGGGTTATTTTGTTGCTGTTGCTGTTGATCCATCAAACATACCTCCCAAGTTCTTGTAATAACAACGATAGTATTCGTTAACAGTTACCTGTTTATTCAAATTTGATTGACCAGGTTAATAGAACATAAAAAGCCTAATAAGCTAAGACTCAATTAGGCTGCTTTTTGCTCTGCTTTATTTTCATTTATTTTCCGAAAGACAACATAAAAGTATGTTGATCCTAACAAATATAAAAAGGCTGTAATCGTAAAACATACGCATATCCATGGTAAGCACCATAGATCATAACAATTGATGTTGATACAGGTCCCATAACTGCCCAGCCTAACTGGAACACCATTTGACCAACTGAATTGGCTAATCCTTTCATTGAGTCATCAACCGTTCTCATCATTAGGGCCATTTGAATCGGATTTCCAGCATTCATCAACGCTTGTCGAAATAAAAAGCCAATCACCGCTAACCAAAGTGTTTCAGTGTACGCTGTTAATAGCAGAAATGGAAGCGATGCGAGTTGCAACATTACAACTGCTTTAACTTCCCCAAACCGTTTAACGACAGAAGGCCCAATCATAAAAGCAACAGCTGTCATAGCCTGGCCAAGTGAAAGGATAATCCCGACTAACGAGTTACTAATTTCAAATCGGTTACTAAAGTAAGGTTCAAATACGGAATGACAAGCCCCGATCAAATCCTATTAATACATTTGCAATGGCAAATAAACCAATCCATTTAAAGCTTGATCGATGAGTAGTAAAAAGACTCCCAAGAGAGCTAGCTCCTGTTTTTTGAACTCTCTTTTTTTGTTCTTCATTAATTTTAAAAATTGGAAGTAACGCTATAAAGAAAATAAGTGAACCAATTAGCAATGTACTCCTTACACTCTCAAGCATTGATAGTTGGAAAAAGACATGAAACAGATCGGTTAATGTCCCCCCTAACGCATTTCCAATTACATTTGCAACCATAATAAGTGCAAAATTAAAACTAAATAAATGAACACGTTCTTTTTCCGTTGAATTTTCTGCTAACAAAGGGATCGATGATACTTGAATAAAAGCCATAAAAAGCCCTGTCGTAAAAGCCATGGCAAGCAACAAAATATCCCCTGCCAACACCGCTCTAAGCAAAAGGCTTGTTGCTGCAAATAACGCACCAATCATTATGATCCGTTTCCGCCCAAACTTATCGCTCATTAAACCAGCTGGCAAAAGCGCTATTGCACTAGCCAGTGCTTGCATCGCAATAACACGGCCATTCATTTGATCACTAAAGCCTAACTCTCTTATGTAGTAATTATAAATAACCATAAAAATTCCCATACCAATATTCGCTAGTACCGAAGCAAGCAAAAAGAGGCGGACATTTCGATTGTACCCTTTTAGCTGATCATTCCACTCTCCAACAAACTTCCCCATAGATACACCTTCGTTTGTGATATTTCGCTTATCTAAATATTATAATAGGCGATCTTACTCGAAAAGAAAAGAGCTAATAGCAAAAGGTGGGCTTCCTTTTGCTATTAGCTCGGAAATTATCCTGCCACTTTCTTGCGCTTGCAAATTTCTAAAAAAATCCGAGAAATAATCTTTACAACAAACACCGCAAACATTGAATGGATCCAAATCGCTCAAGCCAAATTTCATAGACGGATTGTGGTATCCCAAATAACATCAACTTTCCGATGATGCCAGGTAATTTGGAATTATAAGTTGATTGACAATACCAAAGCGATAAGAAAGGACAAACTAAAAAATCATAAACGACATTAATTTGAAATTTACGCGGTAAAAAGCGTACCGGGTATTTCAATTGTTTTGTCTTCACTAATGTTTTATCAAATGCATAATTTACAAGACCATCTACAATGAATAAAGGCAACCAGAGTTTCACTGACGGCTTTTTAAATAGTGTTGGAATACTTACTAATCCGAAGATGATTCCTGCGATTAAAATAATGCGTTCCTTCATTTTCATTAAAAATGCACACTCCTTTATAAATGTAGAGTGTGCATTCGCAAATAATACTATGATGACTTTACTTACCTAATACTGCCACAACAAGTCCTATTGCTAAGGCTATCATTGGCACTACGACGAAGTTAAAAATCATTTTTTTGCGTTGCTTTCTCTTAAACGCTTCTTCTGGTGTAAAAAACATATATTTCCTCCACATTTTTATTTCACACAGAGGACGATTACATCCGGTAGCTGGCTGGCATTCCAATGAAGCCCCTTTAGCTTTGCGTCTTCAACTTTCGGTGATTTTGCCCTTTTCGCATGTGTGTACATGTTAATTATCGACATCATTAGACAAATGTTTAGATTTAATTTAATTTTATTTACCTGATAAAGTACCTAGTCATGTAAATAAGTCATCAAAAAAAGGCCAGAGTAGAGTTTTTATCTCTACTCTGGCTATACATCTTAGCACCAGCCCTCGTCACAGCCTTCTACGTAAGATTTTACTTCATTAGGATTTTCTTGCTCATAGCGAAAGATTTTATCTCTATCAAATTCAAACCCTTCAGCCATTTCATGCTGAAATCCTTCGTTTGTTTCAATCACTTTCCCTACTTGCGCATCCCCCATATATAAATTCATATGGCCATTCTCATACTTTCCCTTTACTTTGCTTGTAACATCAACACGTACGAGACTCATGATATAACCTCCTTATACAGAAGTTAGTTTTATGGTGCCCTAGCGTTGCTATTTGCAATCATGGGGATATTATGAAAATGAGGAAGAGCGGCGTTTGAGCGGTTCCGTTACCTACCTGGCAAGCCAATAACAACAAGTTAATTTCCTCATAAAGCTGATGATGGACTTTTCTGACCTAGGTGAATCACAAAAAACCAAAAGGAAAATTTCCTTTTGGCCTAGATAGTGCGAACATAGGATGATGCACTGGCTTCACTCACCGTGCGCCTTCCTGCGAAAACCACTCAAAAGGCTTAATACATTACGGCGGCTTCGCTCAGTGCATCGAGGATTAGAAAAAAGGGAAAACCACCCTTTTTTCTAATCCTCACTAATCATTTCTTCGTATTGTTCAGCTGTCATTAGCTTGTCAATTTCGCTTGAGTCGCTTGGTTCAACAACGATCATCCAAGCTTTTTCGTATGGAGACTCATTAACGAATTCAGGAGAATCGTCAAGGTCTTCATTTACTTCTACGACCTTACCGCTAATTGGTGCATATAATTCAGATACCGTTTTTACTGACTCAACGCTACCGAAAGGCTCGTCCGCTTCAATCTCATCGCCAACTTCTGGAAGTTCAACGAATACGATGTCTCCAAGTTCAGATTGAGCGAAATCCGTGATCCCAACACGAACTTTCTCTCCTTCAACTTTTACCCATTCGTGCTCTTCTGAATACTTTAATTCCTTAGGTAAATTGCTCATTCCTAATACCTCCATCTAAAATAATACAAATTTTACTACATTATACCTTCTTTGCCATTGAAAACAAACAGTTAGCTCCAAGATTCCTCAAATTGTTCTTCTTTAAAACCTACTGACACCTTGCTGCCATCTGTTGTAATCGGGCGTTTGATAAGCATGCCGTCGGAGGCAAGTAAGCTAAGAGCTTCATCTTCACTCATATCCTTAATTTTATCCTTTAGTCCGAGTTCTCGATATTTTTGACCGCTCGTATTAAAAAACTTTTTAAGCTCTAAGCCACTTTTTTCAAAAAGATCACGCAGTTCTTCTTTTGATGGTGGTTGTTCTACAATATGTATAGCGTTCACTTCAATTCCTTTGTCAGCAAACCATTTTTTTGCTTTCCTACATGTACCGCATTTTGGGTACTCATAGAACGTAATAGCCATTTTCTCCCCTCCTCCCATGTCATTATTTTGTTCAAAAGCACAACAATATACCCCTTTTTTAGGGAAAGCCCCTAATGATTGGTGCTTTCCCTTATTTATTATTGCTCATCTTCTGTTTGTTCACAATTATTTAGCTCAATGATTTGCTCTGTATTCCATGTTGTCTGCAAAGCATCATGAACAGAGCCTTCAATTGAAGTGGACTGTTCTTCTACACCGGTTAATGGAGCGGTGTAGCTGATTTTCTCTTTTTTTGTCAATTGGATCTCCTCCTCTGCTCGTCCTTGCTTTAGGTTGTGTTATTACAAGAAAAAACATGTGTCTACCGATGTAATAAGCATATTCTTGCGAGAAACCAGTCCAACAACACCAGTATAATGGCAAAGAAGCCTCAAATATTTGAGACTTCTTTGCACTGAGAGGAGAATGCTCCATTTGAAAGGAGTATATTTTATTTTTTGAGAGAGATGAACCTCTCAAAAGTGATTACATCATTACACAACATAGCGTTTTTCTTCTAATACAACTCCAGCAATTTGACGTTTCTTTGCAATTACGTTGATTGGCGTGTGACGTGTTAACTTTCGAAGAACACCTAGCATTGTACGGAGCTTATCGCCTTCTTCCATACCTACAAGAGATTCCTTTGCATGTGCTTCAATGCGGTTAAAGGCTTCTTGGCAATATACTTGTGTCATGAGAAGCTTTTGCTGCGCTTTTTCTTCACCAGACTTATTAACAGCCTTTTCAGTACGCAGGATTACCGATTCCATTGAATAGATTTCACTTACGATGTCAGCAACATTTGAAAGCTGTTCTTGCTCGTGCTGGAGTTTTTCCGCGTATTTTTGAGCGCCATTTCCAGCAACCATTAAGAAAATTTTCTTCGCCATTCCGAGCAGATATTTTTCTTGCTCAAGTGGCTCATCACCAATTTCTTGCGGCATCAGCATCATAATTTCTTCTTGAAGGGCTGTCGCCTTTTGTAGTAGTGGTAGTTCCCCCTTCATTGCTTTACGCATGATGGTTCCAGGAACGAGAAGACGGTTGATTTCATTAGTCCCCTCAAAAATTCGATTAATGCGCGAATCTCTGTACATGCGTTCAACTTCATATTCAGCCATGAATCCGTATCCACCATGGATTTGAACGGCTTCATCAACGACATAATCAAGCGTCTCAGATCCAACTACTTTATTTAAAGAACATTCGATGGCGTACTCAGCAATGGCTTTAGCTACCTTGCGACCATCTTTTTGCTCTTCATCAGATAAACCGCCAAGACGCTCTTCAAACAGGCCTCCTGTTCGGTAGATCGAACTTTCTGCTGCGTATGTTGCTACAGCCATATTTGCTAATTTTTCTTGAATGAGCGTGAATTTTCCGATCGGAGTTTTAAATTGTTTTCGCTCTGTCGCATATGTTGCCGCAAGCTCTAGTGCTCGCTTCGCACTTCCAACACAACCAACTCCAAGCTTGTAACGCCCAACATTTAAGATGTTAAAAGCAATAACATGACCTTTTCCGATTTCACCAAGGACATTATCTGTAGGCACAAGGGCATCTTCTAAAATTAATGTTCTTGTTGAGGAGCCTTTGATCCCCATTTTCTTTTCTTCTGGGCCAGTTGAGACCCCCTTAAAGTCCTTCTCGACAATAAAAGCTGTGAACTTATCTCCATCAATTTTTGCATAGACAATAAACACATCTGCAAAAGCCGAATTCGTAATCCACTGTTTTTCTCCATTTAATATATAATGTGTACCTGCTTCATTTAAGATAGCTGTTGTTTTGGCGCCTAGGGCATCTGAACCTGAGCTAGGCTCTGTTAATGCATATGCTGCGAGCTTAGCACCTGATGCCAAATCAGGAAGATATTTTTCTTTTTGTGCATGGCTGCCGAAGAAAACGATAGGTAAGGAGCCAATTCCAACATGTGCACCATGGCTAAGGCCGAACGCGCCTCCGCGAACGAATTTTTCAGAAATAAGAGAAGAACTAATTTTGTCTAGCCCCAGACCACCATATTCTTCAGGAACATCAGCTCCAAGCAACCCAAGCTCTCCAGCCTCTTTTAATAATCGAACCGTGTGCTCAAATTGATGTTCTTCAATTTTTTCTAACACCGGCTCAACTTCCTTAATGACAAACTCTTCTGTTGTTCGGCCAATCATAACATGTTCGTCTGTGAAATCCTCTGGAGTAAATAACTTATCTGCCTCAAGATCCTCTACTAAAAAGCTCCCGCCTTTGACTACTTTGTCTTCTGTTTGACTCATATCCTCATCCCCCTTTTTTATTAGCCAATAAGTTCAAAAACTCCAGCAGCTCCCATGCCTCCACCGATACACATCGTGACAACACCAAACTGTTCATTCCGACGCTTCATCTCATGCATTAGCGATAGTGTTAATTTCGTACCCGTGCAACCGAGTGGATGCCCAAGTGCAATCGCACCACCATTGACATTGACTTTATTATGATCAAGGTTTAAATAACGGATGACTTGTAATGCCTGTGAGGCAAAAGCTTCATTTAATTCAAATAGCCCTATATCCGATAGCTCTAGCCCCGCTAGCTGCAATGCCTTTGGGATTGCTTCAACTGGGCCGATCCCCATAATCTCTGGTGCTACACCTGCTACTGCAAAAGAACGGAATTTCACAATTGGTTGTAACCCGTTTGCCCTAGCTTCTTCACGGTCCATCACTAAAACGGATGCTGCCCCATCGCTCATTTGTGACGAGTTCCCTGCTGTTACACTTCCTTTTGGGTGAAAGGCGGGCCTGAGTTTTGCTAACCCTTCTGCAGACGTGTCTGTTCTTACACCTTCATCCGTTGTAAATTGAACATGCTTCTCTTTCAATTTATGATCATTACCAACCGAGCGAATCGTTACATCGACAGGAACAATTTCATCTTGGAAGTGACCTGCATGAATTGCGGCTGCCGCCCGTTTATGACTTTCCACTGCAAAGGCATCCTGGTCCGCACGGCTCACCTCAAAGCGACTTGCTACCTCTTCAGCTGTATACCCCATTCCCATATAATATTCAGGCTGTTCTTCTACAAGCTTCACATTTGGAGCAATAACATGACCGCCCATTGGAATCATGCTCATTGACTCTGCTCCTCCAGCTATGATTGCTTTTGATTGACCGAGCATGATTCGCTCAGCTCCGTATGCGATGCTTTGCAATCCAGATGAACAATAACGGTTGATCGTAATGGCTGGGACGGTGTTCGGAAGTCCTGCTAACGCAGAAATGTTTCGAGCCATATTCATGCCCTGTTCAGCTTCTGGCATCGAACACCCGATAATCACGTCCTCAACTAGTGATGCATCAAAATCTCCGGCACGTTTCAACGTTTCACGAACCGTAATTGCACCTAAATCATCTGGACGGACGTTTGCTAACGTGCCTTTATTTGCTTTTCCGACTGGTGTACGTGCACCAGCTACAATCACTGCTTCTCTCATTGTGTAATCCCCTCCCTCTGCCAATTAGTTACGAAGTGGTTTTCCTTTTGTTAACATATATTGCATCCGTTGTTGAGACTTTGGCTCAGCAACTAGGCTAAGAAATGCTTCTCGTTCTAAATCAAGCAAGTACTGTTCGTCGACAAGTGTTCCTTTTGTGACTCTACCACCAGCAAGTGAGAATGCTAGTTTCTCAGCAATTTTCAAGTCATGATCGGAAATCATACCACCAAATTTCATCGTCTTTGCCCCAAGTAACATCGTTGCATAACCGCTTTCACCAACGACTGGAATCTTTGCTCTTTCCGGTGGGCGATATCCTTTTGCATCTAAATGCAGAACCTCATTTTTCGCACGATTAATAAGGAAATCACCATTGATGACAATGCCATCTTTTGTACCTAAGAAGCCATGATCGACTGCCTCTTGTGCAGATGTCGATACTTTCGCCATCGCAATCGTTTCAAACGTTTTATTGGCAACCGATTGAAGATCTTTTCCATCTGATTTTGCTAAGTTGCGAAGGTAGAGCTCTTTGTTTCCTCCACCACCTGGAATTAAGCCGACTCCAACTTCAACTAATCCCATATATGTTTCAAGCGACGCTTGAATGCTAGCTGACGGCAAACAAATTTCGGTTCCTCCTCCTAGTGTCATCCCAAAAGGAGCTGTGACAACTGGCTTTTCTGAGTAACGAATATTAGCCATTGCTTGTTGGAACTGGCGCACAACGAGGTCGATCTCAAAGAAGTTATCATCTTGTGCTTCCATCAAAATCATCATCAAGTTCGCACCAACACAGAAGTTTTTCCCTTGGTTGTTGATGACGAGCCCTTTATAATTTTTCTCTACTTCTTTAATCGATTTATTAATCATTTGAATGACGTCTGCACCAATCGAATTGTTCGGTGAATGGAATTCAAGCAGTGCTACGTCATTTCCAATATCAAGTAAAGAAGCACCTGAATTTTTGAATACAACATTATCCGGCTTTAATGATTTTAGGTTGACAATTTTTTCGTTAACTGGCTTCGCCTCATACCTCCCTTGATGATAATAGGAGCCTCCTTGATAAAAGCTTTCTTGACCAGATGCCAGCATTTCTTTTACCCATGCTGGAACGGTGTCCCCCTCTGATTCCATTCGTTCTACAGACTTTGCTACACCGATGGCGTCCCACGTCTCAAACGGACCTAGTTCCCATCCAAAACCCCACTTCATAGCTTGATCAACCGCATAAATGTCGTACGCTATTTCATACGCTTTGCCGGCAGAATAAAGGAGAACTGGTTTTAATAAATTCCATACGAGCTTTCCAGCCTTGTCATCGGCATATGTTAGCGTTATTAATTTATCTGGCAATTTTTTTGCTTGCTTTGCACGTTCGATCGAAGGTGCTTTTAACTTTTTACGCTCGTTATATTGAAGCGTCTTAGGATCTAGCTCAAGAATCTCTTTTCCTTGCTTTATATAAAAGCCTTGGCCGCTTTTGCTTCCAAGCCAACCTTTTTCAGCCATTTCTTTCATAAATGACGGAGGGTCGAATATACTTTTTTCAGAACCACTAGCGACATCGTACACGTTTTTTGCTACATGTAAAAACGTGTCAAGTCCTACGACATCAAGCGTTCTAAATGAGGCACTTTTCGGACGTCCCAGTAACGGACCTGTGACCGAATCCACTTCCCCAACTGAATAACCACCTTTTATCATTTCGTTTACTGTAACAAGTAATCCATATGTCCCAATACGGTTTGCGATGAAATTCGGTGTATCCTTACATTCGACAACACCTTTTCCAAGCACCTCTTCAGCAAACGTTTTCATAAATGTCGTAACTTCATCCTTTGTCTTTTCTGTTGGGATAATCTCTAATAATTTTAAGTATCTTGGTGGATTGAAAAAATGCGTTCCAAGAAAGTGAGCTCGGAAATCTTCAGATAACTCTTTTGACATGGCTTCAATAGAAATTCCCGATGTATTTGAGCTGACAATCGTTCCTGGCTTCCTTGCCTCATCTACTTTTTTTAATAGTTGCTGCTTAATAGTTAAGTTTTCAACAATTACTTCAATGATCCAATCAACTTCCTGAAGTCGGGATAAGTCATCCTCGAGGTTTCCGGCTTCTATGTAAGAAGCTTTTGTTTTAGATGAAAGTGGTGCCGGCTTTTGCTTGGCTAGTTTTTGAATCGCGGTCGCACTTAAGCGATTACGAACAGCTATATCTTCAAGCGTCAAACCTCTTGCCTCTTCTTGAGGGGTTACTTCGTTCGGCACAACATCAAGTAATAATGAAGGGATACCGACGTTTGCTAAATGAGCTGCAATCCCTGAGCCCATCACGCCTGAACCAATTACTGCAACTTTCCTTATATAACGATTCATAATTCTCCCCCTTTTACCATTTGAATAAAAAAATAATGGCTTATAAAGATAACGAATGAATACTCATTCATTATTTCTGCAAAAAAATAACGACAATTAATTGTCATTTTCTAAAATTATCATACCTAATAATTCTGAATTACGCAATACATAATTCAGAAAAATTTGTAAAGTGTAAAGATATCTTTAGGTTTTTATTTAAAATAACGAAAACCAAATTATGGTGACATCCCCTACTTGTTCATTACATAATAACACGTCTTTATCTCTACACTAATAAAGTATCCGAATGACGGATACGTTGCAATGCGCAACATCCAAAGGAGGGTATATGATGGATCAAATGCAAAATCAACAGCAATCGGGGATGCAAAACCAAATGGGTGGACAACAGCAACAAATGACGTATCAAACACCACCTCCTATTATTACAACAAAGGACCATTTGTATATAAACGATATGCTTTCTTGGAATTTACTTGCGATGAAGAAAGCTCACTTCTTCGCAGAGCAATGTCAAGACCAAGAAATTAAATCCGTTTTAGAGAAAACTGGTCAAATGCATCAGCGTCACTATCAAAAAATCCTAAGTCACCTAAAAACACAGCAACAACAGCAATCAATACCAATGCAGTAAAGTTCATTCCAAAAGGACACTTCTCCCTTTTAGAATAACTTTAGATTATAGGAGGTATTTGCATCATGAATCAGCAATCAAAAAAAATTCAAAATCCAGAAATGCAAGTTCCTAAAACTCCACAGATGAACGACCGTGACTATATTAACGATATTTTGGCATGTGCCAAAAGCATGACAAATAGTTATAGTGTTGCGTTAAATGAGATGAGTAATGATCAATTATACCAAGACCTTTCTCAAATCTTTAACGAAACACAAAATTGTCAACGCGAGCTTTACAACACGATGTTCCGCAAAGGGTTTTATGGCTTGGAAGCAGAAGATCAACAAAAAATTGATCAATCGCACCAACAGTTTTCTGGTTACAGTACGCAATTTCCTTATCAGCAATAACGCTAGACACCAAAAGGTCCGAGCGACCTTTTGGTGCTTTTTCTTTATTGTTATTACGTACACAAAAATGACATGATGTGAATTGATGTAGTTAATTAGATCTTTTTAGTATATCAAATGCTTTATATTAGTGTTTCATGTTTTTAATAAGGTTTTTTATGTATATTAAAACAAAAATACTGACAATTGATGTACTGTGAAATAAATTTTTTAGAGATAGGAGTGAGTAAAAAGAGCATTTTTCAGCTCTTTTTAGTGATAAAAAGAAGTGGGTACAATAATAATTTGCTAATTTTTTGTTATTGTTGTATCCACTGTTATTTAATAAGTTAATCTTTTTAGAAAAAGCGTCGTCTTAAAAGAAGAAGAGAGGTGATCAGGAAGAACGGAATAAATATTCTTCTAAAGGGTGATGTGCGAAGAAATAATCCTCTTCGTTGGTTTACACCTTCGATCATTCCAGTATGAATTCCACCATAAGCATCTCTAATTTCTACCATTTGTCCTTGATACGCCATTGCTAATTGGTCCATTGATATTTCACCTCCATTTCAAAAGGGGTACTATACTTTATGTTTTGGTTATAGGAAGGTCTGGACGAATTTCATCGGACAAAAATACATTTAAGTATAGGAAAAAGTAATTTTAATGTACAGTACGACTATATAACATTAACTTTAAAAAGCATGGTAATTTTTACCATGCTTTTTAATTGCTATTTCACTGTTGAATTAGTTGTTATTCCGATTGAAATTTGGTTGTGAAAGGTAATTTTCTCCCCTTCAACCCGAACCCGTTACGAGCATTCGCCATCAGTTTTATCCTTTAAATTTTCTCCGATCCATTCTTGATGTGATTTGAACTGGCTTTTGACCTTTTTCTTTTTTCTTATTGTGAGAAATCACCAAAATAAAAGCCAGCGTTACTCCTGTTAGTCCACCTGAAAAATCTAAGATTACATCTTGAACCAACGGAGTTCGATTTGGTGTAAAGGCTTGATGGATTTCGTCTGAAATCGCATAAAGTAGTACAAAAAGTAGGGATCCGAAATAACTCAATTTCTTTTTGCAGCCGCTAGCCCATTGTGCGCGGTATGTCAAAAATCCCAAGAGGAAGAATAAGCCAAAATGAGCACCTTTTCGAATAAGGAATTCAATAAAGCTCTCTAATCCTAATCGTTCCACACTAATTTCATTTCCTGCATATTGAAAACGAATACCTTCAAGAAAGCTTTGTGCTCTTCCATTAGTGAGTTGATTTTTAATGATGATTAATAATTCTTCGATTCGAAACGCAAATAACATTCCGAGAAACACTAACATACCACTTATGGCAATGAGGACTGCAACAAAGCACAACACTTTCCCAACTTGTTTATATCCATGTTTGCGTATGGCCTTTATGACATAGGTGACAATCGTGACAAAGGCAAGTGCAGTGGCAGCGCCAATTATAAAAACGAGTGCTTTCCACCTATCCACAATAACCTGCAACGTCCGCTTAAAGCCGTTCTCTTCCACATACAGACGACGCTGCACATGTTCCATTTTTAGCTGATTATACATCTCTTTCATTTTTTCTAAATCCGTAGCATGAGAGATATATGGTCTTATGTCTTGTTGCTCATAAGGCTGAGAAGATGCCGTAAAAATCATCGCTGCTACAAACAAAACAGGCAACCAGTAAAAAACTACGATCTTTAACCATTTTTTCATTATTTACTCCTATTTTATCCGTAGATTCTTCCATACGCTATTATAGCATAGGCTAATGATTGGCCTTACTATCGTCAACTAGGAACGATTCTATTATTTTAGCATTTGAATTACATATTCACGAATAACTTGTCATACAATTTAACAACACTTAAAAAGGTTGGTGATCGTATGGCAATTGTGACTCTAGTTGAATATCTAAGAAGCAATCAATTACCTGTAACTATTCATCTTAATGATGTTAGTTTGCGCAACGTCACGATAGAATTCTTTGAAATTTCCGATAAATATTTATGGCTTTTCACCAAGGAAGGGCATGAAATGAAAGTCGATATTAGTGATTTTACATTAGTAGATTTTGACGCTACCGTTCATAAAACATTTACTAGTATAGAAATGGTCCGTCAACTTAGAATCCTCAATGAAGATAAACCTTACAATGCATATATAAGAAACTCTAAAAATAAAGTCATCGCAAGTTTTATATGTATTGGTGGAAAGTGTTAAAGAACACAAAAAACTGCCTCAACAAGGTTTTCCTTTTGAGACAGTTTTTATATTGAGTATACCCTTATAGGTAGGGGTCAGACCCCTCTTTACCACACTAAAGCACTCACTCAGCTTTCAGTCTCCACATGACGCTTGTGAAATCACCTTTTACTTTTGGAATGTTGATCCCAACATTCATTAGCTCATCACCGTAGTACGACTCCCCAAGTTCAGCAATCATGTACTTTTTATTTGGATCTAAACCTTGTAATTTCACTGAGACAAAAGCAGAGTTCGCTTCATCTAATACTCTAAAATGAGCAAACACGGCTTCAGATTTATCTTCAGAGACAAACATCCACGCTGTGTAGTTGCCTTCAAACGGACTTAGTAATCGATAGAAGTCACCGAATTGAATAAGCGGTCGGATTTCTTTGTAGTACTCTACTTGATCGACAACAATCTGTTGCTCTTCTTCCGTCATCTTCGTTAAGTCTAGTTCGTAGCCAAGGTTTCCAGACATTGCGACATGCCCACGCATTTCAAGTGACGTAATTCGATTTACTTGATGATTCGGTACATCAGACACGTGCGCCCCCATTGAACTAATTGGGTATACAAGACTTGTGCCGTATTGAATCTTCAAGCGTGAAATCGCATCCGTGTTATCACTCGTCCATGTTTGCGGCATGTAATATAGCATTCCAGGGTCAAAACGTCCACCCCCACCTGAGCAGCTTTCAAACAAGATGTGTGGAAACTTTGTTGTGATTTCATCCATCACTCGGTACACCCCAAGAACAAAGCGATGCGCTACTTCTCTTTGGCGTTCTGCTGGCAGTGTTACTGAGCCCGCTTCTGTCATATGGCGGTTCATGTCCCATTTTACATACGTAATCGGCGCACTTGAAAGAATCGTGGAAATTCTGTTAATAATCTCATCACACACTTCTTTTCGAGAAAAATCTAAAATTAATTGGTTTCTTCCTGTAGACTTCTTACGATCTGGAACATGAATGCACCAGTCTGGATGCGCTCGGAATAAATCACTGTTTTCAGATACCATTTCCGGCTCAAACCAAAGTCCAAATTGCATATCCGTATTACGAACGTTATCGACTAACGATTCCAACCCATTTGGCAGCTTGTTTCTATCAACAAACCAATCGCCAAGTGATGTATTGTCATCATCACGCTTACCAAACCAACCGTCATCTAATACGAATAGCTCTATTCCTAAATCTTTTCCTTTACGCGCAATGTCCGTAATCTTTTCTTCATTAAAATCAAAATACGTCGCTTCCCAGTTATTAATCAAAATTGGACGTTCCTGATCTCTAAACTCACCGCGGCACAAACGCGTGCGGTAAAGCTTATGAAAAGTACGTGACATTGCTCCAAGTCCATTGGATGAATAAACCATAACCGCTTCAGGTGCCGTAAAGGTTTCACCTGGTTCTAGAAGCCAAGTAAAATCAAATGAGTTGATTCCCATCGTTAGGCGTGCGCAATCAAACTGATCGACTTCGACAGAAGCTTCAAAATTCCCGCTGTACACAAGATTAATCCCGTACGCGTCGCCATGGTCTTCCTTCGTATCTTTTCTTACTAACGAAACGAACGGATTTTGCTGATGGCTGCTCGTCCCACGACGGCTTTCAATCGATTGAACTCCATAACGCAGCTCTGTTCGATTAATAAAACGTTCTCTTTCATGAGCTCCATAAAGTGTGATCATCTCAAATTGATTATCTTGGAAATCCACATTCATACTAGAAGCCTTTAATACTTTCAGATTAGAAGAGCCTTCATTCTCTAACTGAACCGAACGAGTAATCACATCAAGGTCAGCATATGCCGTATAAAGTAGTTTCACTTTTAAGCCGATTAATTCATCAAAAAGGATGAGTTCTAACGTTTCCGCCTCATCTTCCGACTCAACATATGTTGCAGGAAGCCCTTCAAGTGTCGGCTTTCCTTTTACAATCGTATGAGAAAGATAGCGCAAGTCGGTGATCGTACTGCCATTTTCAAGCTGCACTTGATAAGCTGGCGTTCGAAAATCCGTATTTCCATATGCCGGATATTCTTGCGGTAGTGTGTCTAATGAAAACGTCCGGTTACTTGGAACAGGGTTCGGTGAAAATCCTCTATCTCGAAAACGAACCTTGTTTGAGTGATTATACTCATTTATTTTTTTGCCCCAATATAGGTGAGCTAAATAGCCATCATTTATAATTTGCATCACATAGCTCGTGTTTTTAGCTTTTAAGTGAAATGTTTTTGTCTCTTTGTTAAACGTAATAGCCATGATGTTCCTCCTGATTTTTTGAGAGGCTACTACACAGCCTCTCTTCCTAGGTTTCTCTTACTTAATTGCTCCCTTTGTTACTCCACTAATAATCCATTTTTGTGCAAATAAATACACGATCAACATCGGCAATAACGCAAGTAAATAAGACGCAAATGCTAGGTTGTAGTTCACACTGAACTGTGATTGGAAAATATACTGCACTAATGGAAGCGTGGCATCATGACGATCTGATAGAATAACAAGCGGCAACATGAAGTCATTCCACGCCCATAGCGCTGTTAGGATTCCAACTGTTGCATTCATCGGTGCTAATAGCGGGAAGACGACTCTCCAGAACACACCCCATCTACTGCATCCATCAATTATCGCTGCTTCTTCTAACTCCTTTGGTATCGTCTTAATGTACCCTACATACAGGAATATATTGAACGCTAGGCCGTAAACGACGTACAAAATAATCAGCCCAGTCGGATTGTTCAAGTTTAGCGCACTCATTTGTTTGACAATCGGTAACATGATGATTGGAAATGGTACGAACATCGCACTGACAAAATAGTAGAATAAAATTTTATAGATGCGTTTGTGCATGTTTCTAGCAATCGCATAAGCGACAAGTGAATTCGTTAAAACGGTTAAAATAACGGTAAAGAACGTAATATAGAAACTGTTTCCTAGCGCATTAAAGAAGTTCGTCATCTCGATCGCTGTTGTAAAATTCTCAATGCTCCAAGAAGATGGGAGTGCAAGAATGCTTTGTGCTGTTTCTTGCGGCGTTTTAAATGCATTCACGACGGTTAAATAAAGCGGAAACAAAATAACGATTGATCCAACGATAAGTAATGTCGTGACAGTCCAGTTTATTTTTTTCGTCATCATTACATTTGCACCTCCCGCTTCTGCAAGAAACGAATTTGAATAATCGAAATCGTGACAATGACAATGAAGTAAATGACCGCATTAGCTGATTGGTAGGCAAACTCCCCGCCTTGGAAACCACCGCGGTAGATCAATAAAGAGATCGACTCAGTAGAACGTCCTGGTCCACCGCCTGTTAACGCCATAATGTGGTCAAACACCATTAGAAAGTTCTTCATTGCAAGAACCATGTTGATCGTGAAAAATGGAGCAATTAATGGGAATGTAATTTTCCAGAACTCCTGCCATTTGTTTGCGCCATCTAAGTTCGATGCTTCATAAAGCCCTTGATCTATCGTTGCAAGTCCTGCTAAATACAGAATCGTATTAAATGCCGCTGCTTGCCAAACCGCAACAATGACAATCCCAACCCAAGCTAAGTCCGGGTTCCCTAGGATATTTGTTGCAAGTGTCGTCATCCCAAGATTTTGAGCAATCGACGGAAGAAAGACCGCAAAAATATAGTTAAAGATAAATCCGACAATCAAAACACTTAAAATGTTTGGCATGAAGTACACGCCACGTAGCGTTTTGCTAAATTTGATTTTCGCATTTAACCCTAGTGCAATCACTAAACTAATAATATTTACGAGAACTGTTGAAACAATGGCAAACTTAAACGTAAATATGTAAGCATCCATTGCTCGCGAGTCTTGAAAAACGTTAATATAATTTCTGAATCCCACAAAATTCCAGCCCCCATATCCTCGGTAGTTTGTGAAACTATAAAAGATTCCTTGGATAACCGGAAACGTATGAAAAGCAAAGAATATAATAAAAGCAGGAAGAATCATTAATAAATAAGGATTCATTTTTTTCTTCATCATGTACCCTCTCCTTTATGAGGAAAGGGGCAGCAAGTGCCCCTTTTGTTCATTATTGTCTCGCTTGTACTTTATCCCACTCATTGTCCATTGTTTGTAGGAATTGTTCGATATCTTTGTTGATTAAGAACTCTTGGATTAAATTCTCTACTTGCATTCCCGGGAAGTAGTAGTGATCAGCAAAGCTCGTGATCGTACCTTCTTCAAAGTGGACTTGTAGGTCAACAACCGTAGGATCTTCTTGGAACACATTTTCTACAGCTGAGAATAACTTTTGCTCATCAATGTAGAACTGAACGTTTTCTTCTTCTAATAAGAAGCTCACAAACTTCATTGCTTCTTCAGGGTGCTTTGCTTGTGATGAGATCGTAAGCAATGTATCAACACCTGAAACAAGACGGTTTTCTTCAGCATTGTTTGATGCAGGAAGCGCAAAGGCACCGATTTCAATATCAGGGTTCGCATTTTGGATTTGGCTAATTGCCCAAACCCCCATCATGTACATAACTGACTCACCATTCGCAAAGGCTGTGTTCGCTTGATTGTAGTTTGTCCCAAACACATCGTTATCTGTATATTCCATCATTGTAAGCATTTTCTCTGCTACCTCTGGATAACGCTCTGCAAAAGTTGTCTCTTCTGCGTGACGTTTTTCAAAAAAGTCATCGCCATGTAAATTTGATGCTAGTGCATTAAACGGTGGTAGTGCTGTCCACGCTTCTCCATACGCTGAATAGAATGGGGTTTCGCCAGCTGCTTCAATTGTTTCCACAACTTCCATATACTCATCCCATGTTGTAGGAATCTCTAAGCCTAATTGTTCAAACTTTGTTTTGTTGTAAAGCACCGTGTTTGCGTTTGCAGAATGTGGCAGCGCATTAGTTTGTCCGTTATCTGATAGTTGGTTAATCATATCAATATAAGCTGGAATGATACGTTCAACATGCTCATCATCAGTGAAGTCAACAAACGCCCCCCCACGCGCTAACTCACCGTACACACTGTTTCCATTTGTAGCTACAATTTCCGGAACGTCCCCTTGTGATAAACGAGATAAAATAACAGTGTCTGATTCCGGAACATGGTTTTGTTCAATTTTAATTCCAGGGTTTTCTTCTTCAAATTTCTCAATTAATTTGTCATACGTACTAACAGCTTCTGATTTAAACTGAAAGAACTCAAGAGTAACTGCGCCATCATCAGCAGCACCACTTCCTCCACCACAACCAGCTAACAAACCAACTGCTAAGACACCTGTTAAAACTGTTCCTAATATTTTTTTCATTTTTGTTTCCCCCTATATTTGTTAAAAGTAATAACACTTTAGTGAGTACATTTACGAGTCGCCCTAAATGGCCTGTTTATGTTTTTCCTCCACATGACTCTCTTACTATTAAATCGGTTGGAACAACTACTTTAAGAGGAATCTTCCTACCTTCGATACGCTCTTGAAGCAAATTGACTGCCGTTATCCCCATTTGTTCTGTATAAATTTTCACAGTCGAAAGCGGCGGATTCACAAAATTAGAAACCTCAATCCCGTCAACACTAATAATAGCTACATCTTTAGGAATCCTTTTTCCCGCTTCATTTAATGCTCTCATGGCACCAATAGCCATTGGGTCACTACCAATAAAAAAGGCTGTTGGGATATCCCCTTTTTCAATAATCTCTTTCATAACTCGATACCCTCTAGAAGTCCCCCATTGGTCAATGTAAAGATCATCCTGATTAAATAAGCCTTTATCTTTCATGAATGATTCATACACCTGTTTTCTAACATTCCATTCATCAACATCATTATCTATATTAGGCTGCATTTCCGGATCGTTGACCGGCCCACCAATATAGCCAATCTTTTTATGACCTAGTTGATACAAATGATTCATGACCTTATCTGACGCTTCTTTCAGGTCGCTTATTACACAGTCATAACCTGGTGATTCACTATCCACAAAAACAATATTTTTGCTATGTTTATATAGTTCCTCGATTTTATCAGTGTTTCGATAGCCAACAACGATTAATCCATCTAATTCTTCAAGCGACTGATCATCCGTCCGATTTTTCAAGCGAATAAACTTCGATATTTTCATATTTTTGCGGATACACTGCTCTTCTATCCCTTTTCGAATTGATACAAAATATGGATCGTCAAATTCATCTTCTTGGTTACACCCCATTAAAAGACCTATGTTTACGCTTTCTTTTTTCGGTTGAACCGACGTTACATTTTTCTTTCTAGTAATGTAGTTCAATTCTTTTGCAACCTGAATAATTCTTTTTCGAGTTTCTTCCATCACAGTAATCGTTTGATCATTATTTAAAACTCTCGAAACTGTCGATATTGAAACATTGGCTTTTTCAGCTATTTCCTTAATTGTAGCCATCACATCACCACTTTTTACTGGTAAACTTTTGTTTTATTTTACCGTTTTTTTTAGTTTAACAGATTAAAAACGGTTTAACAATTATTTTTTTTACTAATTTTTTGTTGTTTTTTACTGAATTACCGGTATCGCAAGCGTTGTATTAGAAAAATACATTTATAAATCAAAAATAACTATACCATATAACTAAAAAATAAGTAAAAACACCAAGTAAAAATTTTACCTGGTGTTTTTACTACTTACACTTTATTCACATGTTACTTTCAAGCGTTAGGAAACTTCATTCTTTTTCGCCTATTCATCGTGGATAAGAAAGTTATCCAGCTTATTAGATCGTTTTATTGGGGATTTTGTGGGTATGTTTGTGAGTGAATAGAATAAAGCAACTAGTTTTTTAATACTTAAATTGATTATTTGTTGATATCTAAAACTTATTACTTATTGTATTGTTAATAAATTCCTTTATATATCCCTAAATTCAATTTATAATTAAAAAGAACATACATTCCCATTCAAGGAGGTAATAGGATGTTAACTTTAACAGAAGCCGCTTATCTTGCAGGAATTGTAGATGGGGAAGGTACCATCACGTTAACTAAAATGCACCGCAGCGAGAACAGAAGGCCGATTATTTCCATTGCTAGTACTGACAGAGAATTGCTTGTCTATATTCAACAGTTAGTTGGCGGGGATATTACTAGCAAGAGAAATTACAAACCTTCATTGCATAAAAACTCTTTCGTATTAACTATAAAAAATAAAAGAGACATTTTTACAGTACTTAATTATATTACTCCTTATCTCGTGATTACCCAAAAGAAAAAAGAGCAACTCTAATTTTACAAAAATATGATGATCTGACTCCCCGAAACGGTAAATACACTCCAGAAAAACTACTCTTAAAACAACAATTTGAAAAAGAATTTTTATCTATAAAATGAAAAGAACCGCATGACCTATGCAGTCATGCGGTTCACGGTATGGTTTTGGTGGAGACGGTGGGACATGTTTTTCCAAGCTTTCGCATTGGCACTGACTATATCTTGAACTTGATCACCATCAAGTCCCTTGGCGTATTATGAAGCATATATATTTGCCAGATTCCTGACTGAATGCCCCATCCTAGTACTACCTAACTTAAATAGGCAGCCTATAAGTCGATACACGGCTGTCGGATTACTCCACATACCGCTCGATGTTACCTTATCATCAAAAGATGACGTAGACTTCATCGATAAAGCCAAGTTATCACTCATGCGTCACCACACGAGGCGACTATTTCCATAATCGAACCCACGTCCAAGAATAACGACACTTACGCTTCTACGAGCGTAGTCACTGTATTAGCATTTCGCCAACACTTCGGCCCAATGACAGGCTTCCATGAGGCTAGTCTGATTGTTCTCTTCCTTCACCCTCAGACGGAGAGTAACCGGCGTAGCCCACTTAGAGTGAGTCCCAGATCCTACCACATGGGCGATGGAGGGTGGAACCGCAGAGTGCTATTAGGCAGCTACTGCGAAGTTGTTGTTTTCTTTGCCAGTTAATGGCTTTGGCGTTTTAACGAGGCCGACCCCCTCGACTCGCCACGTAAGCACGACCTATCCCTGTCGAATCCAAAACGTCCCCAAGTTAAAGTTAGTTGTGAGGTTTTCACTCGCAAACTAAGTGTTATAAAATCAATCGTCCAGAACAAAAAGTATTAAGTAACTCTCGCTCTGGACACTTATTATTATAGCATACTGACTAATCGTTGCAACTGGTAATTAACTACCAGTAGAACCAATTGCATCTTTAGCCTTTCATTCGATCCTTTAATGCACGCTCGACTTCACGTTTAGCATCCTTACGTTTCAATGTCTCACGCTTATCAAAATTTTTCTTACCCTTAGCAAGACCAATTAAAACTTTGGCAAATCCATTTTTAATATACACTTTTAGCGGTACAAGCGCATAGCCTTTTTGCTGTGTTTGACCAATTAACGTATTGATCTGCTTCTTATGAAGCAGCAGCTTACGCGCACGGGTTGGCTCGTGGTTGTAACGATTCCCTTGTTCATACTCACTAATATGCGCATTATGAAGATACATTTCTCCATTAGAAATACGGGCAAACGAATCTTTCAAGTTCATCCGACCTGCTCGCATTGATTTGATTTCTGTTCCCTTTAAAACAATTCCTGCTTCATAGGTTTCTTCAATAAAATAATCATGACTGGCTCGTTTGTTTTGAGCAATTACATTACGATCTTTATCTTTTACAGCCATCTCCTACACCCTTTTGTTCATACGACATTTCTTTCTATGATAGCAAAAAAAATAGACGAAAGTCAAAGATTGCACGGAAAAAGGTGGGGTTCCTTTTTCCGTGCAATCTAAGCAATGAGCGGAGCCGATGCAAAGTTTTAAAGCATTCTATGAGTGGGGTTCTCATAGAAGGCGCGCATCGTGCATAGCCATTGCCTCTTTAACAGAAAAAGGACGGGTTTCCCTTTTTCTGTGCTCTCTTTGCGTGAGCGAAGCCACCGTTATGTTTTAAGCTATTTAGGAGTGGGGTTCTCCTAAATAGCGCACGGTGAGCGTAGCCATCGCAAGCATGTTCGAACTATTAAGACAAAAGGTCCGCCTCTTCTTTTTTATCATTCGAGTCGCCACATCTTTTAAAAGCCTAGAGAAGAGTGGATTCTCCTCTCTAGGCAACTTGCTCTTACCTACTTCCGACGCTTCTTCCCTTTTTTCCTCTTCACACTAGGTGCATTCTCGTAAAACTTTTTCTTCTTACGTTTTCCGCCAGCTTTCTCGTCCTTCTTACCACCATCTTTGCCTCTGCCGTTTCGGTTTTCAGTATTTGTACCTCCACGACCGCCACGACCTTTTCCATTTCTACCACCGCCGCGACTTTCACGTTTGCCACCAACAATAACTTTCGGACGATCTCGTACTTCACGGCGTTCACGCGGTTTCATTCCGACGACTTCAAAGTCAATTGATGCTTCATCAACATTAACATTTGTTACTTTTACTTCAATTTCATCACCAATTCGGAACGTTTTCCCTGTTCGCTCTCCGATCATCGCATACTGTTTTTCATCGTAATGATAATAATCATCCGTTAAGTAACTAACGTGAACGAGACCTTCAATTGTATTATCAAGCTCAACGAACATCCCGAAATTTGTTACTCCACTAATCATCCCAGTGAACGTTTCACCAATTTTATCTTCCATATACTGAGCTTTTTTGATACTGTCTGTATCGCGCTCTGCTTCAACAGCACGCCTTTCCATCTCTGAGGCATGACGCGCCAACTCAGGTAAAACCGAATTCATATGCTCTTGAGTTGCTTCGTCGACATTGCCTTTGATCAAGTATGTGCGAATTAAGCGGTGCACAAGCAAATCAGGGTAACGTCTAATCGGCGACGTAAAATGCGTGTAAAACTCTGTCGATAACCCGAAATGCCCTAGACTGTTCGTATCGTACTTTGCCTGTTGCATTGAACGCAACATGACTGTACTAATAACCGTTTCTTCTGGCTCGCCTTTAATTTCTTCCAATAATTTTTGAAGTGCGCGCGGATGAACCGTATTCGCATTCCCACGCACAACGTAACCAAAATTCGTAATGAATTCTAGAAACTTGCCAAGCTTTTCAGCATCTGGGTCCTCGTGAATTCGGTAAACAAAAGGAAGCTTCAGCCAATGGAAATGCTCAGCAACTGTTTCGTTAGCTGCTAACATAAATTCTTCAATAAGCTTCTCCGCTACCGACCGCGTTCTAAGAACAACATCCGTTGGCTTTCCTTCTTCATCCACAAGTACTTTTGCTTCTTTAAAGTCAAAGTCAATCGCCCCACGCTCAAAACGCTTCTTACGTAAGACCGCTGCTAACTCTTCCATTTCCTCAAAAAACGGAACCAACGATTCATAGTTCTTACGTGTTTCTTCATCTTTATCAACTAAAATTTTATTCACATCATAATACGTCATACGCTCTGTCGTCTTAATGACACTTTGGAAAATCTCATGGTTAACCACTTGGCCGTTAGCATCAATTTCCATTTCACACGTAAGTGTCAATCTGTCGACCTTTGGATTTAAACTGCATATTCCATTAGAAAGTCTATGTGGGATCATTGGAATCACACGGTCTGTTAAATAGACACTTGTCGCTCTGTCAGCCGCTTCTTGGTCAATTGGCGATCCTTCTTTCACATAATGAGTTACATCTGCAATCGAAACACCTAATAAATAGTTGCCGTTCTCCAAACGCTTTACATGAACAGCATCATCTAAATCTTTCGCATCAGCTCCGTCAATCGTCACGATGGTTTCATCGCGAAGATCCCGGCGATCTTTCAAATCATCCGGATCAATAGTGTCTGGCACAGAATTAGCATGCTCAATCACTTCGTCCGGAAACTCAATAGGAATCCCATGCTTGTAAATAATTGAAAGGATGTCCATACCTGGATCATTTTTATGCCCAAGCACTTTAATGACTTTCCCTTCTGCACTCATTCTTCCTTCTGGATACTTCGTTATTTTAACAACAACTTTATGTCCATCCACAGCGCCTGCTGCTTGTTCTTGTGGGATAAAAATGTCATTAGCAACGCGCTTATCATCAGCAATAACAAAGCCATATGACCCTTGATCTTGGTACGTACCGACGACATCAGTCGTCCCGCGCTCGACAATCCGAACGACTTGGCCTTCAGGTCTTGATCCTGATGACTTTTGATTTAATCGAACGAGGACAGTATCACCGTTCATAGCACTATTTAAATCTCCACTTGTCACATACACATCGTCCATTCCTGGTTCTTCAGGAATAATAAATGCAAAGCCTTTTGCATGGCCTTGAACACGCCCACGCACTAAATTCATTTTTTCTGGAATCCCATAACGGTCCGTTCTTGTACGAACAACGAGCCCCCTATGTTCCAACTCATTTAACGCTTTGACTAACTCTTTAAATTCATCACTGCTTTTAATATTAAACGAATCTTCAATTTCTTTTATAGAAAGAGGTTTCTCCGCTGTTTCGCGAAAGTGCGACAACAGTTGTTGAATCAATTCTTCATTCAATGTTTTCTTCTCCTTTCGTTAACAGCTTCTTTCTATGTTCGTCTAGACGGTCCAATCAAGTGACTCCAAAAATTGATACACATCCTCATGAAGCTGTTCTTTTTCTTTATCTAATGTAATAACATGCGTTGAATCTTCGTACCATTTTAATGACTTCTGATCAGACTCAACATGGTCGTGAATAATGTTGGCACTCTCTATATCAATCATTTGATCATGTCTTGCTTGGACAACAAAAATAGGAGAATAAATATAATCAAGATGATCTTTTACATCATTTATTAATCCTTGCAAGCCATTTAAGGTTCCCATTGGCGAATCAGCGAACGCAACCATTTCTTCTTCAATTTGCTCTGGCACCTTCTTTTCTAACTGCTTATATTGTTTCGCATAAGCAAGCACACCTTTGTAAATAGCATCTTCTGTTTTCGGCTTCATCGGTGCACACATCGGCACTATGCCCTTTATAGGTAGAGTGTACCCGATTTTCAATGAGAATACCCCTCCGAGTGAAAGCCCGCAAACAGCAATTTCTTCATGGCCTTTGCTCTTTAGGAACTCATACCCTTCTACTACATCTTTCCACCAATCCTCTGGACCTGTATGTACTAATTCTTCAGGAGGGACACCATGTCCTTTATATAATGGTGCATGACATGTATATCCGAGCTTCTGTAAATGCCTACCAAGCATTCTGACATCAGCTGTTGTTCCAGTAAAACCATGAAGCAGCAAAACAGCCCGGTCTCCTCCTTCAAACGTAAATGGCTTAGGTACAACCACTTTCATCTTCATCTTCCTCTCTACACAAAAATGCCTCAATCTTATTAATTAATAACTCTTTTTCAAAGCCATGACAAATCAAATGCTTAGACTCAGGTAAAAAGTTTAACTTTTTTTGTTCAGAACTAATTGTTTCATAAAGGTAAAGCGCACTTTTTCGCGGAACAATCCCGTCTTGTTCCCCTTGCAATATCAACGTTGGAATTGATACTTTGTTAATATAGGGCTTAATCTTTTTTACGACCTGCATAAATTGAAAGACAGCCGTCATCGGGGTATCCATAATTTTTTTCCTATATATTAAATAATGCTCATCTTGGTCAAGCTCACCAAGTACTCGGAGGCGCACTTTGTCCTTCAGCTCTTGCAAAAGTTGCTGCGGATTTCCGTAGTATGCTGCTGCACTCAACAAAACAAGTTTCGACACTTCGTACTTAGCCGCAATGTAACATGCAAGCATCCCGCCCATCGAAAATCCAATCACATATACCTTTTCGCAACGACTTAACAATTCACATACGGCAACCTCCGCAGTAAACACCCACTGCTGGTATGTAACATCACGCAAATCCCCCTTTGGACCATGCCCTGGCAACGTTGGCGTATATACAAGCCAACGCTTGTTCTCAAGAAAATATGTTGAAACAGGCTCTACTTCCCACGGTTCCCCAGTGAAGCCATGCAAACATAGACAGCCAATCATATTCTCTCACACCCTTCTAATCATTGCTGATCAAGAATTCGACGCTTTCTGTTGACATATATCCAGTAGAAGCTATTCCCCGCACTTATCCTTCATACCCTTATTCTATGTATTCGTAACCTCATTAATCCTTTAGGCTGCCCTTTTTATGTTAGGAAATATAACAAAGAAGCAGCAGGCATCGCACCTACTGCTTGAACATTACAAGAAATATGCAACTGTAACGGTTAGGACAAAGAATAACACAGATAAAACGACAGTTGCTTTAATTAATACCGCATCAATCCCACGAGCTTTTTGCTTTCCAACAAGCTGTTCCGCTCCACCAGAAATCGCCCCTGAAAGACCCGCACTTCTTCCAGATTGTAATAAAACAACTGCAATCAAGCTAATTGATACAATAACGAGTAAAACTGTTGCGAACATTTGCACGATATCTACACCTCCAAGCACAGTTTGCGCTTATACTAATGTACCACAAAAATAAGCTAAAGAACAATAGAAAGATGCAGCTGCCAAAGGGCGGGTTTCCCTTTGGCAGCTGCATCTTAGCGATGAGCGGAGCCGACGTTATCTTTTAAGCGCACGGCGAGCGGAGCCAGCGCAACATGGTCGCTCATATCAAGACAAAGGGTGGGTTTCCCTTTGATAGCTGTATCAATGTTGCAATCCTTTTGAAATTTCACCAACGAGATGGCTAAATTCAGCAGTACTACGAAATGAGTCATCTCGTTCATAAGAAGGTACGTCAAATACATTTGTAATTCGTCCTGGTCTAGCGCTCATAACAGCAATTTTCGTTGATAAGAATACAGACTCAAAGACGTTATGAGTGATAAATAGAACGGTCATCCCTGTTCTCTCCCAAATTTTAAGGAGCTCGTAATGTAAATTTTGTCTCGTCATTTCATCAAGTGCGCCAAATGGCTCATCCATTAAAAGTAGCTTCGGCTTGGCAATGAGTGAGCGAGCAATCGAGACTCTCATCTGCATACCACCTGAAAGTTGTCTTGGCAGCGCCTTTTCATACCCATCTAGACCAACCATCCCAAGAACTTCCTTCCCTCTCTCTTGGCGCTCTTTTTTTGGTACCCCTTTTAACTCGAGCGGAAGAGCCACATTTTCCAACACTGACTTCCAAGGTAATAAAGTAGCATGCTGAAACACAAATCCTACGTCATTCCGATCCATCTTCGTTTCTTGCTGAGTTGGAGAGATCATCTCGATTTTTCCAGTCGTCGGTTCACTTAAACCAGCTATAATTTTAAATATCGTTGATTTTCCACACCCTGATGGACCAACGAAAGAGACAAATTCCCCCTCAGGAATATCTAAATTCACTTCATTTAAAGCTGTTATTGATTCATTATAAATTTTACTAACATTGTTGATTCGCAGCATAGAGACTGGTTCTTTCGCACTCTCTTTCATCTCCAAGATTGCTGATTCCATTTTACCAAACCCCTCTCAAATAAAATTTCTCATAAATTCCTACTCTTGTTCCATTTCCGATTCATGCCAAGAAGCTAAGAACATTCTTGAGATGTAACTAACAAGTAAGAAGAAAGCAATTCCAAGCACTGCCGCTGATAATCCTAATGCAAATAAATAAGGAGTTTGTAACCTTGAGGCAGCAACGGTAATGGCATACCCTAGTCCACCCGCTCCACCACCAACACCCGCAATATATTCACCAACAATCGCACCAACAACAGCTAACGTACAAGAAATCTTTGCTCCTGCTATGATGTATGGAAGTGCTGCTGGAAAACGCAACTTCCACATAACTTGCCACTTAGAAGCATTGTAAAGGTAGAACAAATTTTTCATATTATGATCTGTTGCATTTAGACCAATTAACGTATTTGATAACATTGGGAAAAATCCAATCGTAAAAGCAATGATCACAATTGCGTTCATTCCGGAGCCGAACCAAATGACAATAATCGGTGCAATCGCTACAACCGGAATTGTTTGTAAGATAATGGCATATGGGTAAAAGCTCCTTTCAATAAGTTTGGAACTTGCCATTAAAACAGCCACTCCAATTCCGCCTACTACACTTAATAGAAAGCCTGAAACGGCACTCACAATCGTTGTCATTAAAGCGGTTGATAGATTGCTCCAATTTTTCACAGCAGCATCAAAAATATCTGTTGGTTTTGGCAAAATATAATGGGGTGTACCAATTAAGGTGACAACTACTTGCCAAAAGACTATAAAAGAAATGAGAGCAACAAAAGGAGGAAGAGTTTTTTTCATCAATTCACTACTTTTCTTATTCACTGCGTCTACTGCTGAATTATTTACAACAACTTGACCCGTTCTATTTACAGCTTCTCTAGACATGTTGAATAGCACCACCTTTATTTGTGTTGGGTATACTTGAACTTGTACTGATATTGATAAATATCTCGTTAATATCGCTCGTCTTCATCATACTCCTCCTTTTGTATTTGATTTACAAGCCCCTCCTTAGCTCTAGGAATCTGAACCATTCGCATATACGAGATCTCTAGTTACAATCCACAAAAGCAAGTACATTTTTTAGATATTTCGAATATATGGTAAGAGTAATTTAAATAATTGGAATTTTGTTGTAAATAGTTAGATAACCTCTCAATGTTTTTTACTAACCGACAATTATTTAGATTAACGAAATACTATCTTTTTGTAACTATTAACTAATGAAGGATTAATCCCCACACATTTGTCGTTACATTCAAAAATCATTTGTAGTAAAATCTTACATTTATGATAACTATATTTTATATTTAACAGAGCAGCCTATAGGAACCATAAATAAATAAGGCATAGCTCTCACAAAAGAAGTGAGGTTATGCCTTAAAAATGTTTTCTAGAAGTTATTTTTTATCATATCTTTCCTTATAACTGCTTCATTTTATCACTTACAAACTCGACATCGGTTCCGACAATGACTTGGATATCTGTCTTATTTAGTTTCATGACTCCTTTTGCACCATTTTTCTTAAGCATGCTTTCATCTACCTTTTCCATGTCCACTACTTGCAATCTTAATCGCGTTGCGCAGTTATCAATTGCTTTCACATTTGCTTTTCCACCTAGTGCTTCCATAAACGTAGCTGCCATAATGCTATAGCGATCTCCAGAGGTTTCAGGATTGGTAGACTCTCCATCCTCATCATCCTCACGTCCAGGTGTTTTTAGATCCATTGTACGAATGACTACGTAAAAGATCACGAAATATACAGCTCCATAAGCTAAGCCAATGACTAACAAAAATAACGGCTTCTGAGCGATTCCAAAGTTTAGCATATAATCTATAAATCCAGCTGAAAATCCAAAGCCATGTCTTATTTCAAGTACATAAGTTAAAGACATCGATACCCCTGTCAAGATCGCATGAATACCGTATAAAATTGGAGATAAGAACATAAACGAAAATTCAATCGGCTCCGTAATCCCAGTTAAAAATGAAGTAAAAGCTAAACCGATAAACATACCGGTTACTTGTTTTTTCTTTTCCTTTTTAGCTGTCATGATCATCGCCAAACAAGCAGCTGGAAGACCAAACATCATAACTGGAAAGAAACCTGTCATAAAAATACCTGCAGTCGGATCACCTGCAAAGAAACGATTCAAATCTCCAGTAGCCCCGTTGTATTCACCAAATACAAACCAAACTAAACTATTCAAAACATGATGCAAACCAATCGGAATCAAAAGTCGATTTAAGAAACCAAACACCCCAGCTCCAAGTGCACCTGCTTCAATAATCCACTGTCCAAGTCCATTAATAAGATCTTGAATCGGAGGCCAAACAATTCCAAATACTCCAGCTAGTACAACCATCGTAGCAGCTGTGATAATTGGAACAAAGCGTCTTCCTGCAAAGAAGCCAAGCCATTGTGGAAGGCGAATGTTATGAAAGCGGTTATATAAAAGACCAGCAATAATCCCGCTAATTATCCCACCTAATACTGCCATGTTAATATTTTCATCTATTGCTTGTGTTCCGTTGACAAGCACAAAATATCCAATTGCCCCAGCTAAAGCAGCAGACCCATTATTATCATGAGCAAAACCAATCGCAACCCCAATCGCGAAAATAAGAGCTAAATGATCAAAAATTGCAGCTCCAGCACCTGCCATAAAGGGGATATTTAATAAATCCTCTTGCCCTAGTCTCAATAGTAGGGCGGCTGCAGGTAGAACGGCTATTGGCAGCATGAGTGACTTACCAATTTTTTGAAGAAAACTTAGCATGTTGTTCATCTCCTTAGTAAAAAATAGTCGTTAATAATGAATTTATCTTATCACCACAAAGTATAGTTGTCTATACCTATTTACAGGCTATTAACAGCATAAAGTAAGGTTAGTACAGAATTCCTCATAGTAAATATTTTTATGACTTAAAATTGGTATAGACAACTTCAGGTGCGCGCGGTAGAATAACTACAAAGGGATTTTAGAATTTATCAGGGGGAGATTATGAATAAAAATAAATCTTTATTGATTACGAACATAGCAGTTTATCACGAAGGTGGAATTTTCGAACAAGGATTTATTAAAATAAAAGCAGGAAAAATTATCGATATCGGTCCTGTGACAGACAATGCTAATCAAAAAGCAGACGAAATCATTTCTTTAACACCTGATTTCTCACTCGTTCCTGGGTTCATTGACATTCATATCCACGGTGTGAAAGGTGCAGATACAATGGACGGAACACCATCAGCTCTATCCACTATGGCTTGTTCTCTTCCTAGAGAAGGAACAACAAGCTTCTTAGCAACGACGATTACACAATCAAGCGATCAAATTGAAGCAGCCCTATCAAACGCTGCCACTTACTCATCTACTATTAAAGAGGAGCCTGCCGCTGAAATGCTCGGCATTCATCTAGAAGGCCCTTTCATATCGCCTGAGAGAGCAGGTGCCCAGCCTCTTTCATTTATTCAAGAGCCAGATTTATCTCTTTTTGAGAAATGGCAACAACTCTCAGGTGGATTAATCAAACTAGTGACGATGGCTCCAGAAAGAGAAAATGGCCTGGAACTACTTCGTTATCTAACTGACTCAGGAGTTATTGCCTCAATTGGTCACTCTGATGCATCTTATCATGAAATCCAAGAAGCTATCTCAAAAGGCCTTAGCCATGTTACTCATTTATACAATGGAATGCGTGGATTTCACCATCGCGAACCTGGAGTCGCTGGTGCAGCACTAGCACATCATGAGCTCAAGGTGGAAATGATTGTCGATGGAATTCATATTCATCCAGCTATCGTTAAGAGCACTTATCGGACAAAAGGTGCAAGTGAAATCATTTTGATCACTGATGCTATGCGCGCAAAAGGGCTTAAAGATGGAACTTATGATCTTGGTGGACAAAAGGTACAAGTTTCCAATCAAAAAGCTCTCTTATCAGATGGAACGTTAGCCGGAAGTATTTTAACGATGAACGACGCAATTAAAAATATGATTCAATATACAGGTTGTTCCCTGCAAGAGATTACCGTTATGGCATCTGAGAATCCAGCAAAGCAAATCGGAGTGTGGAACCAAAAAGGGAGTATTACTGTTGGAAAAGATGCTGATTTAACAATATTAGATCAAGATCTAAATGTAATTTTCACATTATGCAATGGCAAAATCGCTTATCAAGGAGGAATTATCGATGAAAATAATTGAGGCAAAGGAATATCAAGAGCTAAGCCAATTAGCTTCAAATTATATTAGCGGTAAAATTAAACAAAAACCAAATCTTACTCTTGGTTTAGCAACAGGCGGTACTCCGAAAAAAACATATGAATTGTTAATAGAAGATCATAAAAACAACGGAACATCCTACAACAGCGTCACCACCTTTAATCTAGATGAGTACATCGGCCTGGATCCAGAAAATGCAAATAGTTATCATCACTATATGAACCAAACTTTCTTTAATCATATTGATATTAACCGTAAGAACATTTTCATTCCAAACGGACTAGCTTTGAAGATGGACCAAGAATGCAGAGAATATGAAGAGAAAATCAAGTCTCAGGGTGGCATCGACCTCCAGCTTCTTGGGATTGGTGCTAACGGGCACATTGGCTTCAACGAACCTGGTACACCTTTTCTCAGTACAACTCACGTCATAGAATTAGCCCCCTCGACAAGGGAAGCAAATGCTCGTTTTTTTGACTCTATTCACGATGTGCCAACTCATGCCATTACAATGGGAATTGCTTCAATTATAGCTAGTAAAGAGATTTTATTACTTGTTTCAGGCGAGGATAAAAACGCTGCTTTGAAACGATTGCTTACTGATGAAGAACCTAATGAAGACTTCCCTGCTTCTATTTTGAAAAAGCATCCTCATGTTACAATAATTGCAGATAAAAAGGCACTAAAAGGTGTTGGCGTTATGCATTGAAAGGAGACGACTATATTTTGTTAATCGATAAAAATTCACCACTGCCGATCTACCATCAAATAGAAGAGTATATTAAAGATCGGATTGAAAAAGGAGAGTTAAAGCCTGGTAATGTCCTTCCATCTGAACGTGAATATTCTCAACTGTTTCAAGTAAGTCGTATGACGATTAGACAAGCGATAAACAAACTTGTAAACGACGGCTACCTTTATCGTAAAAAAGGAAGCGGTACGTTTGTGGCAGAAAAGAAGTTTGAACAAGCTTTACAAGGGTTAACTAGCTTCACAGAAGATATGAAAGCAAGAGGGTTAACACCTAGTAGTAAACTCCTTCATTTTGAAATCATCCCAGCCAGCCCTCAGGTAGCCGCTACCTTACAGGTTGCTGAAAACACACCAGTCTATGAAATGAAACGTATTCGTTTAGCCGATGAAATTCCGATGGCCTTAGAAACCTGTTATATATCGGCTAATTTAGTAAAAGGATTAACGGAAGAAATTGTTAGCCACTCGATCTATAGGTATATCGAAGAAAAGCTTCAACTTGAAATCGGTGAAGCAACCCAAATCATCGAATCTTCTTTAGCTAACGAAACAGAAACAGAGTTATTAAAGATCAAAAAGGGTTCTCCTATTCTGTTAATTGAACGCTGTACCTTTTTAACGAATGGAACTCCTTTTGAAATTGTTCGATCATCTTATCGAGCTGATCGCTATAAGTTTATTTCTCATTTAAAACGGTAAAATAGTTGTCGCCTTTTGAAACAATCTATCCCGGAGGTGTGTAATGATACAAGCTTATCTATCTGAGATCAAAGAGTTATTTGAAAATCTTGAAACGGTTGAAAAAAACTCTCTTCAGAAAGCGGCCCATAAAACAGCTGAAGCAATCGTAAACGGAGGGATTGTTCACATTTTTGGTTGCGGACACTCTCATATAATTGGTGAAGAAGTTTTTTACCGTGCGGGTGGACTTGCTCCCGTTCATCCGATTCTGATAGAAGAAGTGATGCTGCATAAAGGAGCAGTTCAATCTTCAATGTTCGAACGCAGCGCAGACTTTGCCTGCACCTTTCTAGATGATCAAGATATTCGCCCAAATGACATCTTAATTGTTGTCTCAACTTCCGGAAGGAATCCCGTCCCCATCGATGTAGCGCTTCATGGAAAGCAACAAGGTGCCTATGTAGTGGGGATCACCTCGCTTTCTTATCCCAAAAAACAATCATCTAGGCATAAAAGCGGAAAATTTTTATATGACGCAGTAGATTTAGTTATTAACAACCACACCAAGCCAGGAGACGGTGTGATCTCAATAGATGGAACCGGAATCTCCTATGGACCAAGTTCATCTGTTATAGGATTAACCATCATCAATAGTATCATCGTAGGTGTGATTGAACGATTAATAGAGCTTGACATTGAGCCTCCTGTTTTTAAAAGTGGAAACATAGATGGATCTGATGAGCATAATCGGAAATTAATTGAAGCTTATAAAGATCGTATTCCTTTCTTTTAAAGGGGGTTTCTCCTCTCAAAGTGGTAGCGAACGGAGCCATTGCCTCCTCTGTTCCGGACTTTTGAGACCCCCCCCTCCCCTTCCTAAATTATCTAATTAAAGCATAATACAAGCGACTACACAAAGCTTTTCTTTCATTCTTCCGTTAACAAGGCAATCGCTCGAATCGGTGACCCCGTACCATGACGAATTTTTAATGGAAGGCCTATGTATAGAAACCTTTTATTCACAATTTCTCCTAAATTGCATAGGTTTTCAGTGTTTGTTATTTGATATTCTCTGCAAGCAAGATGCCCAGAATATTTTTTGTCATTTGACTTGTCAATAGATGGTGCATCCACTCCAATATTTTTCACACCTAATTCCGCAAGCCATTTCGCTGCTTGATAATGCAAGCCAGTATGGCGCGTAAACCAATCCTCCTTTCCATATGCACGTTCATAATGCCCTGTATAAATAAGGACAATATCCCCCTCATTAATCGACTCGTTCGATCTTTTCAGTGCGTCTTTTATATCACGTTTCATAATAAACTGTTCAGGAGAAATATGAGACACATCTAAACAAATAGCAGGACCATAAAATGAAGCTAAATCCATTTCGTCAATCGTCGGCCCATCTGGATCATACTCATAAATGGCATCGCTATGGGTAGGCACGTGCTCATTAATAATTAAGCTATTTGTAGCAAATTCAAATCCTAGTTTCTGCTTCGTATCTTCATGGGATACATTAGGAAAAATGACGGTTTGTTGTTGAATTGGTAAAACCGGCATCCCTTGGTAAATCTCCTGAGATAAGTCAATGAGTTTCGTCATTGGTGTAAACCTCTCCTCTTGTACAAAGTATCTTATTCTAAAATTCAAAGTATTGGTTCATAATTACCATTTCTGTAGCTTTAGAGTAATTGATATCTCGTCACGTTTGGTAAAATCGGTTATTAAATCTCACATACTTTTATTAGTATCTTGTAAGGTTTGTAGCAGTTCATTAAATCTGGAGTTACAGGGGTTTTGCTTTAAGGCGAAGAGGAGTGTTATTCATAAACCTGATGAGTCCCCTTTTATCCTCTAATGTTCTCGCTTAAGGTCTTCATAAGGTCAGTGAAGCACCTTTTCTCTCGGCAGGTGATCGCAATTGTTCTTCATAAGCCCGATGAGTGACTTTTCACCATACAATAGTCCAGCTTTCGTTCTTCATAAACGAGGGCACAGAAAAAGACTGGGTTGTACCTTTTTCAGTGGCTTCTCATAAACACCAATGAAGACTCTCCCCCCCTACCCTTGGCATGCACTCCCAGAATCGCACAAAAAAGACGCACCCTCCGAGGAAGGCACGTCTTTTACCAGTTAAATTATTTCTTTAAGTTGTAGAATGCTTTTAAGCCGCCGTAAGTAGCTACGTTAGCAAGCTCGTCTTCGATGCGAAGAAGTTGGTTGTACTTCGCCACACGGTCTGTACGAGATGGAGCACCTGTTTTGATTTGTCCAGCGTTTGTTGCAACAGCAATGTCAGCGATTGTTGCATCTTCTGTTTCACCAGAACGGTGAGAGATAACTGCTGTGTAACCAGCACGCTTCGCCATTTCGATTGCTTCAAACGTTTCAGTTAATGTACCGATTTGGTTCACTTTGATAAGGATTGAGTTACCGATTCCTTTTTCAATACCTTCAGCAAGCTTTGTTGTATTTGTAACGAACAAATCATCACCAACAAGTTGAACTTTATCGCCAAGACGATCAGTTAGAAGTTTGTGGCCTTCCCAGTCATTTTCATCTAAACCATCTTCAATTGAGATGATTGGGTATTTTGAAACAAGATCCTCGTAGAAAGTAACCATTTCTTCTGAAGAAAGAACTTTACCTTCGCCAGATAAGTGATATTTACCATCATCTTTGTTATATAGCTCTGAAGATGCTACGTCCATAGCAAGTTGAACATCTTCGCCTGGTTTGAAACCAGCTTTTTCGATTGCTTCGATAATTGTAGAAAGTGCCTCTTCGTTTGAAGAAAGGTTTGGAGCGAATCCACCTTCATCACCTACAGCTGTGTTGTAGCCTTTTGCTTTAAGTACTGACTTTAGGTTATGGAAAATTTCCGCACCCATGCGAAGTGCTTCACGGAAGTTTTCTGCACCTACTGGCATAACCATGAATTCTTGAATGTCTACGTTGTTATCCGCGTGTTCTCCACCGTTGATGATGTTCATCATTGGTACTGGAAGTTGCTTCGCGTTGAATCCACCAAGGTAAACATATAAAGGTACACCAAGAGCATCAGCAGCAGCGTGAGCAACAGCCATAGATACACCAAGGATTGCGTTTGCACCTAATTTGCCTTTGTTGTCTGTTCCGTCAAGATCGATCATTAATTGGTCGATACCAAGTTGGTCTAAAGCGTCGAAACCGATAAGCTCAGGAGCAATTACTTCGTTCACATTATCAACTGCTTGAAGAACTCCTTTACCCATATAACGCTCTCCACCGTCACGTAATTCAACTGCTTCGTATTCACCAGTAGAAGCACCACTTGGCACTAACGCGCGTCCCATTGCACCTGACTCAAGGTATACTTCTACTTCAACTGTTGGATTACCACGAGAATCTAATACTTCGCGAGCATAAACATCTGTAATCATTGTCATTGTAAAGTCACTCCTTAAAATTTATCAATTTATTTTCGGTCAAAAAAGTCTTTTTCATTCAGCCAACCGTATTAAGATTCAACTGAAAGAAGGAAATTCCTTCTAGAAAAAAATTATTTCTTAATTAATGAAACACCTGTCATTTCTTCTGGCTGCTTACCTTCTAGTAACGCTAAAACAGTAGGAGCTAAGTCAGCGAGTTTCCCGTCTTGGTGCAACTCAATTCCGTTTTGAGTAACGATAACCGGCACACGATTTGTTGTGTGAGCTGTCATTGGTTTATCTTCTAGAGTTAACACTTCATCTGCATTTCCGTGATCAGCGGTAATAACAGCAGCGCCACCCTTAGCGATAATCGCATCAACAACTTTTCCTAAACACTCATCAACTGCTTCTACCGCTTTGATTGTCGGCTCAAGCATTCCTGAGTGCCCAACCATATCAGGGTTTGCAAAGTTTAAAATAATTGCATCATGTTTATCAGCTTCAATGTCTGCAAGTAACGCGTCCGTTACTTCGTATGCACTCATCTCAGGCTTCAAGTCATATGTTGCTACTTTTGGTGAATCGATTAAAATTCGCTCTTCACCAGGGAATGGTTCCTCACGTCCGCCGCTAAAGAAGAACGTTACATGTGGATACTTTTCCGTTTCCGCAATGCGTAGTTGTTTGAAATTTTGTTGTGATAACACTTCACCAAGTGTGTTATCTAGATTTGTCGGTTTGAATGCGACATATCCATCAACTGTCTCACTAAATTTCGTTAAACACACATAATGAAGATTTCTTGGATGCATGTCACCACGATCAAATCCGCGGAAGTCTTCGTTTGTGAACACTTGAGACATTTGAATTGCTCGGTCCGGGCGGAAGTTAAAGAAGATAACCGCATCATCGTCTCCAACTGTACCGACTGGCGTTCCGTCATCCTTTGTAATAACAGAAGGAATGACAAACTCATCAAAGATCTCATTCTTATAGCTGTCTGTCACGACATCAATCGGATTTGTATAAGCAGGTCCTTCACCATATACCATCGCACGGTATGACTTCTCAACACGCTCCCAGCGACGGTCGCGATCCATCGCATAGTAACGGCCGTGAATGGAAGCAATTTCACCGACACCTAAATCCTCAAGCTTGCTTTGTAACGCACGAACATACACTTCAGCTGAAGTTGGACCAACGTCACGACCATCAAGAAAGCCGTGAACATAGACTTTCTCAACATTTTCACGCTTCGCAAGTTCAAGTAGTGCAAACAAATGCTCAATGTGGCTATGAATTCCTCCGTCTGATAGAAGACCATAAACATGTAAGGCACTGTTCTTTTCTTTCACATGGTTCATAGCGGCATGGAACGTTTCATTTTCAAAAAATTCACCTTCGCGAATGGATAAATTCACGCGTGTTAAGCTTTGATAAACAATACGTCCAGCACCAATGTTCAAATGTCCTACTTCCGAATTCCCCATTTGACCTTCTGGTAAACCTACCGCTTCCCCTTGTGCTTCAAGAGTTGCATGCGGGTATTGGTTCCAGTAACGGTCAAAGTTTGGCTTCTTCGCTTGCGCTACCGCATTACCTTTTACTTCATCTCTCATCGCAAATCCATCAAGGATGATGAGAGCTACTGGTTTCTTACTCATTTCCCTTCCTCCAAAAGTGCAAGGAATGAATCAGCTTCTAGACTAGCTCCACCAACAAGTGCTCCGTCAATATCAGACTCGGCCATGTATTCTTTAATGTTAGCAGGCTTCACGCTGCCGCCGTACTGAATACGCACTGCCTCAGCAGCCTCTGGAGAAAACGCCTCAGCTACCACTTTACGGATGTATGAGCAAACATCATTTGCATCTGTTGCAGAAGAAGATTTCCCAGTTCCGATCGCCCAGATTGGCTCATAAGCAATAACTGTGTTTTTCACTTGATCATTCGTCAAGCCAGCTAGTCCAGCTTCTACTTGTACTTTCACGACATCGTTTGTTTTTCCAGCTTCACGCTCTTCATCTGTTTCACCGCAGCACATGATTGGTACTAAGTTGTGCTTAAACGCCGCGTGAACTTTTTTGTTTACTGTTTCATCTGTCTCAGCAAACATTTCACGACGCTCAGAGTGACCAATGATGACATACTCTACTTTCATGTCAGCTAGAGCTACAGGGCTGATCTCACCTGTAAACGCACCATTTTCTTCAAAGTGAACGTTTTGTGCACCAACTTTGAGATCTGTTCCTTCTGTCTGACTCACTAAGCTTTCTAAAAATAACGCCGGTGAACAAACAACTGCATCCACTTCACTGTTAGCTGGAACACTCGTTTTTACCGCTTCAACGAATTGCTTCGCTTCCCCAAGCGTTTTATTCATTTTCCAGTTACCTGCAATAATTGGCTTACGCATAGTACTTCACCTCTTTATTAGATTAAAGCGGGGTCTGACCCCAATATTATTTGTCGTTAAGTGCAACAAGCCCTGGAAGCTCTTTGCCTTCCATGAATTCAAGTGATGCACCGCCACCTGTTGAGATGTGGCTCATCTTATCTGCAATGCCGAACTTCTCAACAGCAGCTGCAGAGTCTCCTCCACCAATAACAGAATATGTATCTGCACTATCAGCAAGAGCTTCTCCTACACCTCTTGTCCCTTTAGAGAATGCCTCAAGTTCAAATACACCCATTGGTCCGTTCCAAATAACAAGCTTTGATTCTGCAATGACTTTACGATATGTATCAATCGTTTTTGGTCCAATATCTAATGCTTCCCAATCAGAAGGAATAGAATCAATATCTACTACTTTAATATTTGCATCGTTTGAGAAATCATCAGCAACTGTTACGTCAACAGGCAATAGTAAATTTACATTGTTTGCTTTTGCCTTTTCCATAAATGAATTTGCAAGATCGATCTTATCCTCTTCAAGTAATGACTTCCCAATTTCATGGCCTTGTGCTTTTACAAATGTGTAAGCAAGTCCGCCACCAATGATTAAGTTATCTACTTTTTCTAACAGATTTTCAATAACACCAATCTTATCTTTAACCTTTGCTCCACCAATAATCGCTGTAAAAGGACGCTCAGGATTTGATAATGCTTTTCCAAGAACATCTAGCTCTTTTTCCATTAATAAACCTGCAACGGCTGGCAAATGGTGTGCAATTCCTTCAGTTGATGCATGTGCACGGTGAGCCGCACCAAAAGCATCGTTTACATACACATCAGCTAAAGCAGCGAACGCTTTTGCAAGTTCAGGGTCATTCTTCTCTTCCCCAGGGTAGAAGCGAACGTTTTCAAGTAACAATACATCGCCTTCAGAAAGAGCATTTGCAGCTTCTTCTGCATGTGGACCATATGCTTCGTCAACCTTCTTCACATCTTTACCAAGTAACTCACTTAAACGAGCTGCAACTGGAGTAAGACGCAATTCTTCTACTACTTCGCCTTTTGGACGACCAAGGTGAGAAGCAAGAATGACTTTTGCACCTTGTTCTACTAATGCTTGGATTGTTGGGATCGCTGCACGGATACGAGTTTCATCCGTTACTTGTCCATCCTTCATTGGCACGTTGAAATCAACACGACAAAATACCTTTTTCCCTTTAAGGTCGATATCACGAATCGTTTGTTTGTTCATTTTGGCTAGACCTCCTGTTTGGATTGCAATTTTTTACAGCGGAAAGAGGAGGAAACCTCTATCATCTTCCTCCTCCACCAACTGTTACCTATTATAGTCCTTGCTTAGCGATGTAATCAACAAGATCTACAACACGGTGAGAGTAACCAGACTCGTTATCATACCAAGAAATTACTTTAACCATGCTGCCTTCCATAACCATTGTTGAAAGAGCATCGATTGATGAAGAATGTGGGTTACCATTGTAGTCACTAGATACTAGTGGCTCTTCGCTGTAGTTAAGGATTCCTTTTAATGGACCTTCAGCAGCTTCACGAAGTGCATTGTTTACCTCTTCAGCTGTAACGTCTTGGTTTAACTCAGCTACTAAGTCAACTAAAGAAACGTTAGGAGTTGGTACACGCATTGCTCCACCATTTAATTTACCTTTAAGCTCAGGAAGAACAAGAGCAACCGCTTTTGCAGCACCTGTAGATGTTGGGATAATGTTTTCAGCAGCTGCACGCGCACGACGGTAGTCCTTGTGTGGAAGATCAAGGATTTGTTGGTCATTTGTGTACGAGTGAACAGTTGTCATCATACCGCGCTTAATTCCGAATTTGTCGTTAAGAACTTTTGCAAATGGTGCAAGACAGTTTGTCGTACAAGATGCATTTGAGATAACGTGATGGCTACCAGCATCGTATTTGTCTTCGTTAACACCCATTACGATTGTAATATCTTCATCTGATGCAGGAGCAGAGATGATTACTTTCTTCGCACCAGCTTCGATATGCTTAGCAGCATCTTCACGCTTAGTGAAGAAACCAGTTGATTCAACTACTACTTCTACTCCACGGTTAGCCCACTCAAGCTTAGATGGATCACGCTCAGCAGAGATGTTGATTTCTTGTCCGTTAACTACAAGTGAGTTACCATTTACTGAAATCTCAGCATCTAGGTTCCCGTGTACTGTGTCATATTTAAGTAAGTGCGCAAGCATGTTAGCATCAGTTAAATCGTTGATTGCTACTACCTCTACCGCTGGGTTGTTTAATGCTGCACGAAATACGTTACGTCCAATACGTCCAAAACCGTTAATACCAATCTTTGTTGCCATGTTCAATCTCCTCCTAGTAACTTAAAAAGAATTTATCAAAAAGAGCAATGCCCTTTTATCTACGTAATTGCAATAAAGCTTCTGCGGCAGCTTCATCTGTAATTAACACATCACTTGGCTGATACTTCATATAGGCAGCGATCGCTTCTCCTTTTGAAGCTCCTCCAGCAACAGAAATTACATACTTATGCTCCCCGAGGTCATCGAGCTGTAACCCAATCGTTCTTTGCTTGTGGATTGGTTCGCCGCGACGATTAAAATAATATCCAAACGCCTCTGCTACAGCCTCTTCCCGATTAAGCTTGTCAATAAACGAATTCACTGAATCACGCCGGAGTGCCATCGTTCTTGCATCTCCAATCCCATGAATAACCGTACAAGCTGATTTAATCAGCCTTAGGATGTCCTTAACAGAAGGTTCTAATACAAGAGATGAGTAAGCTTCTTCACTTATTTGGTCTGGGACATGCAACAAGCGATATTGTGCTCCTGCTCGACTCGCAAGTTCTGCACTAATCGTATTCGCTTGGTTCTCCACCTGCTCGCCAAGGCCACCACGTGCAGGAACAAAAACAACTTCCCTAGTTTTTGCATCAGGCTTCATCATTTCTGCAACAGCAGCAAGGGTTGTACCACCCATGACCGCAACCACATCTTTCGGTTTAATGATTGCCTTAAGCTCACTAATACAAGCTCGACCCATTTCTCTTTTGACCCATTCATCCTTGTCGCTATTTCCAGCAACGACTATGACTTGTCCTACACCAAGTTCCTTTTCTAGCTGTGTTTCTAATTCCCGAAGTCCAAGAAGCTCCTTCATCATTTCTTCTAACTTTTCAAACAATTTTTCGCCTTCTTCAGTGATACTCATACCTGAAGTAGCGAAATGTACAAGGCCTTGCTCCTTTAAAAAAGTAACCTCTCCTCGTAACACTCGTTCTGAAAGCTGTAAGTTTGCTGATAAACTTCTTCGACCAATCGGTTGCATCAATTTAATGTAGTGAAGGATTCGGTATCGCTTGACCATAACATCAAGCAAATCGGGTAATAATTTTTTCTGTATGTCTAATAATGAATTCATCGAGCCAAACTCCTTTAAGTTAGGACTGGACTCATTATGTCCCGCATAGACATTTTTAGTCCCGTTATTTCCAAAAAAAAGACCAAAATCCTCATCCACAAGTACATATTACCAAGGATAGAGTCCTTTCACAAGTTATATTTGTCTATTTATTTCAAGTAAACGCTTTCTTACCTTATCTTTTGAAATTTGACCAAAATCAACCTCTTCTCCATTTATCAAAATAACCGGAATCATAATCTGATATTTTTCAAGCAAGGCATCATTTTTATAAATATCGGTAATGGTCATTGTAAAAGGAACCTCTTCAGATAATGGTTTAATTAGGTCAATTGCTTTGTCACAAAGCGGGCAATCAATTTTTGACATAACAGTTACTTCTAACATTTCTTTATCACTCACTTTTATTCGTAGTATGTAAAAATTTATAGGGAGGTAAGGGGGTCTCATACCAACGCTGCCGCTTCGCTTCTTCTATAGAGGGTACTGAAAAAGTCCCTTTTAGTCAATTCGAGGAAGGCCATTGAAAAAGGTCAAAACCGTACCTTTTTTAATAGCCTCGAAAACCGCCCTTTTCTTTATTTATTTAGCTTATTTATTGATGGCAAGGGCTCTGCACGCTGCAGGTGTGAGACACCTCTCACACCGACGCAGCGGCTCCGCTCCTTGCTTCGATACTGATCAAAAAGGGAAATCCGCCCTTTTTGATCAGTATCTTTTCCTTTTTGATGAGGATGGTATCCCTAGTTCATCTCGGTATTTTGCAATGGCTCTTCTCGATACAGTTGTTCCTTTTTCTGATTGTAACCAACTGACAATTTTTGCATCTGAAAGTGGCTTTTGTTTATTTTCTGCTGCAATGAGCTCTTTCATCCATTCTTTAATCGAACGGCTTGATGTCGATTCCCCTAAGCCATTTTGAACAGCTGATGAGAAGAGGGATTTTAGTTCTATGATTCCTCTAGGTGTATCCGCATACTTATTTGTTGTAGCACGACTCACAGTCGATTCATGAACCTCAATCTCATCGGCAATTTCTTTTAATGTAAGTGGCTTTAGCACACCATCTTTCTTTAAGAAATATTCCTTTTGGTGTCTTGCAATAGCTTCTCCCACTTTCACAATCGTTTGTTTTCTTTGCTGAATACTTTTCATTAGCCATTGAACTTGCTGGATTTTTTGTTTGGCATATTGACTTGCTTCATCATCTTCTGACGAGCGAAGTAACTCCTCATAATGATGATTGAGCCCAACACTTGGAATTAAATCATCTTCTATATGAACAAGCAAATCTCCTTCATACGGTACAATCCTAATTTCAGGTCGGACAAATTGAACTGGCTCCGACATATATTGCGTCCCTGGCCGTGGATCGAGCTTTTTTATTAAATCATTTACTTCCTGAACTTCTGCTAATGTAATGTTTAATTGTTGAGATATCTCCTTCCACTTACGTGTGGCGAATGCCTCCATATGAAACATAACGATCTGTTCAGCAATATAATTCGGGTCATCCATGCGCTGCAATTGTAACAACAAGCACTCCTGCAAATTCCTAGCACCTACTCCAGCGGGATCAAAATGCTGCAGTGTTTCAAGTAGATTTTCTCCCTCTCTTTGGGAGATTTGAAGTTCTTCACAAATTTCTTCAAACGGTCTAGATAAATATCCATCCTCTCTCAAACTATAAATGAAATACGTTATATGTTTTCTTTCTTTTTTTGAAACTCGAAGGTCCTGTAATTGATTGAGTAAAAAGTCACTCAAGCTTGTTCTATCAATATGCGCATAATCAATTGGAGAGGCTTGGTCTTCAGAAACGTTTCTAAAGGATGAAAATGAAACCTCCTCTAGCTTTTGTGATTCCTTCACTTCCATTAACGGGTTTTCAAGTGCTTGCTCCTGAATAAAGGTTGACAGTTCTGTTGCTGAATACTGTAAGAGATGAATGGCTTGACGTAGTTCATGCGTCATGACCAAACTCTGCGTCTGTTGTTGAAACAATCCAAATTGCACGTTACTACCCCTCCTTTCACTTAGCTAAGAACAATCCAAATTTTGCCACTCTACATATCGAATCAAGAGTATATTAGATTTGTAAGCGTTTTCTAATTTATATGCCTATTATAGTTTACTTCATTCCTATCTTTAATTATATAGGAATTATAAAATCAAAACTATGCTAATGATAGATAATCTCGTTTAGATTATTTAAAAACGGATATTATGAAAAGAGGGTTTAATAAGTTTGATATTGAATAGTATGTAGTAAGTGGTTAAAAGGTATTGTTACGCGACAATACCAGAACACCAGCTTTGGCCCAACTCGTTGAAGAAGTGTTTTCATTTGACCTTCTTTGACCATTCGGGTATGATGTACATAACATAGTAGAACAATAAGGTTCACTAGTACCTAAAAGGAGGAATTTATCGATGAATTTAATCCCTACAGTTATTGAGCAAACAAACCGAGGCGAGCGTGCATATGACATTTATTCTCGTTTATTAAAAGATCGTATCATTATGTTAGGAAGCGCGATCGATGACAACGTTGCTAACTCAATTGTGGCACAACTTTTATTCTTACAAGCAGAAGACCCTGAAAAAGATATCTCTATCTACATTAATAGTCCTGGTGGATCCATTACAGCTGGTATGGCCATTTATGATACGATGAATTACATAAAGCCAAAAGTATCGACGATTTGTATTGGAATGGCTGCTTCTATGGGTGCTTTCTTACTAGCAGCTGGTGAAAAAGGCAAGCGCTTTGCCCTTCCAAACAGTGAAGTAATGATTCACCAACCACTTGGCGGTACACAAGGTCAAGCTTCTGATATTCAAATTCATGCGAAACGTATCATTGAAATGCGTGAAAGCTTAAACAAAATTTTAGCAGAACGCACTGGTCAACCTTTAGAAGTGATCGAGCGTGATACGGATCGTGATAACTTCATGATTGCTGCAAAAGCACAAGAGTATGGATTAATTGACAAAGTTATTCCTGCGACGAAAGCTTAATATGATTAAGGGGGTTTCTCAAAAGGTCAAAAACAGACCTTTTTGAGAAACCCCCTTTTTTCACACCAAAAAAAAGACACCGCTTGCTTGTGGCAGACCGGTGTCTTCTCTATTATTCAGCAGTTTCAATAAAGTTGCTTAATGTTTCAAGTGCTTCAGCTTCGTCATTTCCATCTGTAATAAGCGTAAATGTTGTTCCATGACCCATGGCTAAGCTCATAAGACCCATGATGCTTTTTGCATTTACCTTTTTATCACCTTTTTCAATAAACACTTCTGCCGAGAAACGGCTCGCCTCTTGAACAAATAATGCTGCAGGTCTTGCTTGTAATCCAGTTTTTCTTTGAACTGTCACTTCTTTTTTTAACATTTTTTTCTCCTCCTTAATCGTTTATAATTTTTCTGTTTGAATCTCTTGACCATTTCGTAATTTATCTGCAATCTGATCAATTTTTCGTAAGCGATGGTTCACACCAGATTTACTAACGGTCCCCCCATCAACCATCTCACCAAGTTCCTTTAGAGTAACGTCCTGATGCAATACACGTAATTCGGCAATTTCACGTAATTTCGCTGGAAGCTGATCTAAACCAATCATTCGATCAACAAGCCGAATATTTTCTACTTGTCTTAATGCTGCCCCAACGGTCTTGTTTAAATTAGCTGTTTCACAATTAACAAGACGATTTACCGAGTTACGCATGTCCTTCATGATTCGAACATCTTCAAAGTACAGCAGTGCCTGATGTGCGCCAATGATATTAAGAAACTCAGTGATTTTCTCGCTCTCTTTCATATACGTGATGAAACCCTTTTTACGTTCCAATGTTTTTGCATTTAATTCATATTCGTTCATTAATTCACATAAAGAATCATTATGTTCCTCATAGATTGAGAAAATCTCTAAATGATAAGACGAGGTTTCGGGGTGGTTTATAGAACCCCCCGCTAAGAAAGCTCCTCGTAAGTAGGCACGCTTACAACAATTGGATTTTGTTAATTGTTTTGAGATTGTTCGAAGAAAAACAAAACCTTCTCCTAAGATACCAAGCTGCTCTAACAATTCTTTTGCCTCGTGCTGCATACGAACGAGATAGACATTGTTTTTTTTCAGTCTCATTTTTTTTCGAACAAGCAGCTCCACAAACATGGAAGGATAGACTCTCTTAATAAGTGTATAGATTCTCCTTGCAATCGCCGCATTCTCTGTCGTTACATCTAGACCAAGCTTCATTTGACTGAACGAAAGGGATCCGTTCATCCGGATAAGTGCTGCAAGCTCTGCTGTAGCACAGCAGTCTTCTTGTTCAAATTGGGTTAATTCTTTTTTCGTTTTGGCTGCAAAGGACAAAGTCCTCACTCCTTTCAGCCGTGTAGCTCTCTAATACCCTTTCCCTACACGAACAGTAGTCATTCTTACATTCGTAAAATAGCCTTTGACACTTTAATAGCATCGTGACGCAACATATTTTCTCGTTCGATTACAAAATGATCAAGTACAACGGATACTCCCATTGAATTTATCCGATTTACATCAACAACAACAGGAACAGCCCCTTCGCTTGCATAACGCGCTCGAACTTCAGCTGACACCGGCGCTCCATGAACAACAATTTCATCGACCAAAGTACTGCCACAGTGATCAGAAATGGCTTGAATATGGTCTCCTGCTGTATAGCCTTCCGTTTCTCCACTTTGTGTCATTACATTGCAAATATATACTTTCCGCGCTTCAGACTGTTCGATCGCTTGAGTAACTCCCGGAACAAGAAGGTTTGGGATAACACTAGTGTAAAGGCTTCCTGGTCCTAACACAATAATATCGGCTTCCTCAATTGCTCGAATAGCCGACTGCAATGGTGAAATATCTTCAGGCGTTAAAAAAACACGTTTTATCTTTTTTTGTTCTAACGGAATGAGGGATTCCCCTGTCACAATCGTTCCGTCTTCCATTTCTGCATGTAGCACAATGCTGCAATTAGCCGCTGGATAAACATTTCCACGAACATTTAACACTTTGCTTAATTCAGTAATGCCTCTTGAAAAATCACCTGTAATGGATGTCATGCCCGCAAGCAGCAGATTACCTAGCGAGTGCCCTGACAAGCCATTTCCGTTTGAAAAACGGTGCTGAAAGAGCTCTTCCACCAAAGGTTCGACTTCAGATAAAGCAATTAAAACGTTTCTCACGTCTCCCGGAGGAGGGATGTCTAGTTCTTTTCGGAGTCGACCGGAACTGCCGCCATCATCAGCAACTGTTACAATAGCAGAAATGTCAACTGGGAACGTTTTTAATCCTCGAAGCAATACTGATAACCCGGTTCCTCCTCCAATCACAACAACATTTTTCTTTTTCACTTATGAGTACCTTTTCCTTTATCTTTATCAATGTCTCGATGGCTAACATGCAATACATATTCATCAGCAAAAGCTTCTCCAAAGTGTTCAGCAAGTGTCACAGAACGATGCTTTCCACCTGTGCAACCAATACCAATGACAACTTGACTCTTTCCTTCACGCTTATATTGAGGCAGCATGAACTTCAACAAGTCAGTTAATTTCTCAATAAATTGTTGAGTTTCTGTCCATTTCAATACATATGATGAAACTTCTTCATCTAGCCCTGTTTTCGGTCTCATGTGGTCAATATAATGAGGATTCGGAAGAAAACGTACATCAAAGACGAGATCGGCATCAATCGGCATGCCATACTTAAAACCAAATGACATCATATTAACGGTAAACGGATGCTTTTCCGTTCCAGAAAATCTTTGAATAATTTTCTCACGTAACTGGATTGGTTTCATGTCCGTTGTATCAATAATTTGCTGCGCTCTGCCCTTCATATCCTCAAGCATCTCGCGCTCTAGTCGAATACCTTCAAGCGGCAGACCATTTGGTGCTAATGGATGAGCACGTCTCGTCTCTTTGTAGCGCTGGACAAGTTTTGCATCCTTTGCATCTAAGAAGATAATCTGCAGCTTAAATTGTAAATGCGGAGCGTGACTTATCGTATCGATTGCTTCAAATAGGTGATCAAAAAACTTCCGTCCACGTAAATCGATAACAAGCGCTACTTTATTCATTTTTCCATTTGAACCTTCAATCAGTTCAATAAATTTTGGAATAAGAGCTGGGGGTAAATTATCGACGCAAAAATAGCCAAGATCCTCAAAGCTTTGGACGGCCACTGTCTTTCCTGCCCCAGACATTCCCGTAATAATCACAATCTGTATTTCTTCGTGCTCGATACTCACCCTCATCACCCCTCTATATCTATTCTGAAGTTAATCGGTATGACACTAGATTAAAATCTTTTGTGTAATAAAACGTTCCGTGCATGACTCCTTGATCATGTAACACATGTTCAAACATATACTTATCACCGGCTGCCATTGGCAGTCCCTGTACATCCTTTATACTTTTCCATTCGAGCTTGCCTTCTGGAGAGTGTTCAACCATGTCACCTTTAAAACTCGTTGCATGGAACGTGAACATCATCCATTCATTCACCGGCTGATCATTTTCTAGTATTACGATGGTAAAAACAGCACGCAGCTTCGCATCTTCTACCTGAAGACCTGTTTCTTCCCGAAACTCACGCTCAGCTGACTCTTTTATCGTTTCACCAAGTTCCATTTTGCCGCCAGGTGCAACCCACCAGCCACGGCTTGGTTTTTGTAATAATAATGCATGCTCTCCATTCGTTAATACACAGTTAGTAATCCGTTGCAACAGCTTCACCTCACGTTCTATTACTTTATTATACAATTAATTAAAAGGTCTAACAATTGCTAGAATTAGGGAACTTTTTTGAACGTAGGTCTTTTGAGGAAAAAAAAGGGCACGGACCTAATCGTCCGTGCAAATGTATATAAAAAAAGGGGGTCAATTACTTATTTATATCTTACCCCTTTTATATTTCACTCGTGTTACAACCGGATTAACGTTTGATATCAAAAAGGATTATTTTTCCTTTTAATTGTAATGTACGAAGCCTTAGAAACCCCAAAATACCTCAGATATGAAATCAAGTGTAAAACCTTTTGCCGGTCATACACTTGATTCTAAGCTATCTTATGCTTTTGACTTCTCTGCTAGCATTTCTAAATAATGCTGTACATTTTGAGCGGCCAAGCTTCCGTCACCTGTTGCTGTAACAATTTGACGAAGTGACTTTTCGCGAATATCACCAGCTGCAAAAATTCCAGGAACTTTCGTCTCCATTTCTTCGTTTGTTTCAACATAGCCCTCTGCATTGGTGATTCCTAAGTTTTTCACACTTTCATTTAAAGGCAACATGCCAATATAAATAAACACGCCATCTGTTTTAAATTCTTTTTCCTCGCCATTTTCAGTACTAACAAGCGTGACACTTCCGACTTTGCCATTTTCATCATTGATTTCTTTTACTGTATGGTTCCAAATGAAATCAATTTTGTCATTATCAAATGCGCGTTGTTGTAAGATTTTTTGTGCACGTAACTCATCACGACGGTGAACAACGGTTACTTTTGTTGCAAAGCGCGTTAAATACACTGCTTCTTCAACAGCAGAGTCTCCGCCACCAACAACAACTAGCTCTTTCCCTTTGAAAAAGGCACCATCACATACAGCACAATAAGAAACTCCGCGTCCGCTTAGTTCTTTTTCACCAGGAACACCAATCTTCTTGTATTCTGCACCTGTTGCCACAATGACCGCACGAGCTTTAAATTCCTTGCTACCTGCTTTGACGATTTTAAGGTCGCCTTCATCAACGATCTCTTTCACATCGCCATATCCATATTCAGCACCAAACTTTTTAGCATGCTCAAACATTTTAGTAGAAAGCTCTGGCCCTAGAATATGATCAAACCCAGGATAGTTTTCCACGTCTTCTGTATTCGCCATTTGTCCACCTGGGATTCCGCGTTCAACCATGATCGTTGAAAGACCGGCACGAGATGTGTAAACAGCAGCCGTCATACCTGCAGGACCAGCCCCAGCTATGACAACATCATAAATTTTTTCCTCACTCATTATTGGTCCACTCCTTTAGAACACTCTTTTTCACTTGTCTAAATCTACGTCTTTTCACTAATATCGTAGCGAATTGACTTGTGAATGTCTATCTATCTGCTCAGCTATTCAACCCACATATCAAACTGGATTTGATCGGGATTTACTGGCTCCTTATTCGTAATTATAAGTGCTGTTTTGGCTTGCTTTGACCCAAGTTCTTCTGCACGTTTAAATAATTGGATCGCTTTATGTCGATCATGACAATGATACATTGCTACAGCATAACCAAACAGCAATTCAGACCGTTGTTCCAGTTCCCACCTGCTTAATTCCTTTAGTCGGTCATAAGCAACTTGAAACTCTCCAACCGTACATAATGTTTCAGCTACTTTGACATAATGGTCCCCATCAATCGGGTAGACACGACGCAAAGAACGAATATACGGTTCTGCACCTTTAGCATCCCCACTTTTCGTGTAAAACAAAGCTAAATTACACAGTGTAAAAAGATTTCCTGGATCTTTTTCAAGGATGGTTTGACAAATTTCAAAAGCAGAATCCTCTCCTAGACGAAAAAGAGCTTCTGCTAACTGGTTATGTGCAGTCCAATAGGTTGGATGCTCATCAATAATTGTTTGCAAAACGGGAATAGCTTCTTGAATGTTGCCCCGCCTCACTAAATAACGTGCACGCTCAAACTGAGCGATCAATTCATCTTCGTCTTCTTCAAGGTCATCCCAGTCCTCATCTTCTTCTCGTTCAAAACGAAGCAATTCTAAAAGATCTTTTGCATCTTCTGTAAAGCGCTCGTCTGGACTTAACTCTAAATAGCGCAACGTCATTCGTTCAGCTTTCTCAAAAAGTCCAAGGTATGCATAATTATTTGCCATGAAGAAATAGCATTCTGCTACATCTTCTTTTTCCGCTAACACATTTTCTAATATTTCATTTGACCGTTCATATTCTCCAATTTCAGAAAGCACTGCTGCCAATTGAACATGAAAAACAGGCTCAGTGTTCGTTAGCTTAACTGCTCTCTCTAACAGCTTGATCGCACGTTGTAAGTGGTTCTTTCTGTACGCTTCGATTCCCCTATGAAAGAAATAATCCCCACTTTGAAACAAAGGAACAACTTTGCCCTTTTCCTGTTCGTCTTTTGGTTTTAATCCCATGAAGTTTTGTTACCTCCAGCTTCTCAATCATAACAAATAGTATACATCATTTTAGACAGCGTGGGAACGAAAAAAAGGGTACAGAAAGTGGCATACCGTTTGCCTTTTTCTGTACCCCAGTGGGTAGGGGTCAGACCCCTTTTTTTGTCAACTACTTTTTATGTCTTTCCTCTAAAACAGCTAATACATCATCGAGCGGTAGCTTTTGTTCACGAAGGAGTACTAAAAGGTGGTACAGCAAATCCGAAACTTCCCACTTTAATTCTTCCGGGTCACGATTTTTCGCAGCAATGATTACTTCTCCTGCTTCTTCCCCAACCTTTTTCAAAATTTTATCGACGCCTTTTTCAAACAAATACGTCGTATAAGCTCCTTCCGGCATTTCCGCTTCACGCTGTGCAATGACCTGTTCTAACTCGTCAAGGATCGCAAAGCGAGTAGGGTTGGTACGAACAGCTTGATCTTCAAACAACGAATCAGAAAAGCACGAATAGTCCCCTTTGTGACACGCCGGCCCTGCAGGTACAACAAGAACAACAATCGCATCACTATCGCAATCATAGCGCATATCAACAATTTGCTGTGTGTTCCCTGATGTTGCTCCTTTATGCCATAACTCTTGGCGAGAACGAGAATAAAACCATGTTTCTCTCGTTTCCAGTGACTTCTGTAACGATTCTTTGTTCATATAGGCTAGTGTCAAAACTTCCTTGCTCGCAGCATCTTGCACAATCGCAGGAACGAGTCCATTTTGATCAAATTGGATTTTTTCTATGCTCATCGAACGGCCACACCCTTTTCTTTTAAATATGTTTTCACTTCTGCGACCGACGTTTCCTTGTAATGAAAAATTGATGCCGCCAGCGCTGCATCTGCTTTGGCATCCTCAAACACATCAGCAAAGTCTTCTTTCTTTCCTGCACCACCTGATGCAATAACTGGTACCGTAACAGCTGCATTCACTGCTTTTGTCAACGCGAGGTCAAACCCCGTCTTCGCCCCGTCTTGATCCATGCTTGTTAATAAAATCTCGCCAGCGCCAAGACGTACAGCTTCCTTCGCCCAATCAGTTACTTCCCATTCCGTTGCTTCACGGCCGCCATGCGTATAAATCCGCCATGAACCAAGCTCATCATCATATTTTGCATCAATCGCTACAACGATACACTGCGAACCAAAAAAGTCCGCTCCTTCTTTAATCAGCTCCGGACGCTTCACCGCTGCCGTATTGAGCGATACCTTGTCTGCTCCAGCTCGTAGCACACGTTTCATATCTTCTAGCGAATTAATTCCGCCCCCTACGGTAAAAGGAATCGCAAGTGTACCTGCTACTTGCTCCACGACTTCCACCATCGTTTCACGCCCCTCGTGCGAAGCGGAAATATCCAAGAATACTAACTCATCAGCGCCTTGCTCATCATAAAAAGCAGCAAGTTCAACTGGATCACCTGCATCTCGTAAATCGACGAATTGAACACCTTTTACGACACGCCCATCTTTCACATCCAAACAAGGAACGATACGTTTTGTTAACAACCTATTCGCCCCCTTGCAATGCTTCTTCTAATGTGAATTGGTTCGTGTATAGTGCCTTCCCGACAATTGCCCCACTCACTCCGCGATTTTTACGCTCACGAAGCTCCGTCAAATCAGCGAGTGAACTCACGCCTCCAGAGGCAATGACTTGCTTGCCAGTTGCTTCTGCTAAATTCGTAATTGCTTCTGTATTAGGACCAGATAGCATGCCATCACGTGAAATATCGGTAAAAATAAACACTTCAGCCCCGTGACGAGCAAGCTCCTGCGCTAATGTCTCAGCTTTTACTGAAGACGTTTCAAGCCAGCCCTCTGTGGCAACATAGCCATCACGAGCATCTAGCCCAATGGCAATTCGCTCACCGCCATATGTAGCTAACATTTCTTTTGTGAACTCAGGATTATTGACAGCTACACTACCTAATATGACACGGTCTACCCCTTGCTCAAGATAAAAAGCCACATCTTCAGCCGTACGAATACCACCGCCAATTTGCACTTTCGCATCAAGCTCTTTAGCAACACGAAGCACGTGCTCATGGTTCACACGCTTTTTCGCTTTCGCCCCGTCTAAGTCAACCATATGAATCCACTGTGCCCCGGCATCAGCAAATAACTTCGCCATGTCAAATGGCGAATCGCCATACACGGTTTCTTGATCATAATCTCCTTGTACAAGACGCACACATTTTCCGTCTCTCATATCAATCGCTGGATAAATAACAAAATTACTCACAACTTTCTCCTCCTTGCGTGACAAGCTCCCCAAAGTTACGAAGGATCGCCATACCTACGCTGCTGCTTTTTTCTGGGTGGAACTGCGTCCCCATTACGTTATCCCTGCCAACTACAGCTGGAACCGTTACATCATATTCACTCGAAGCAATTAACACGTCCTCGTCCTTATGCTTGACGACATACGAGTGAACAAAATACACGTGCCCCTCTTCAACGTCTTGTAAAAGTTTGTGTTCACGCTTATGGAACGTTAACTTGTTCCAGCCCATGTGAGGTACTTTGTATGTTTCACCATTTGCCGTATGACCAACAAAGCGCTCCACGCGACCAGGTAAAAGCTTTAACCCTTCTGTCTCCCCATGCTCCGCACTTTCCTCAAATAAAAGCTGCATGCCAAGGCAAATCCCTAAAAGCGGCTTTCCTGATTCCGCCCATTCACGTAAAAATTCCGTTAAGCCCATCTCATTCAACGTCTTCATCGCATCTGGAAATGCCCCAACACCAGGAAGAAGAAGTCCATCAGCTTTTTTCAATTGTTCAATATCATCTGTTACCACGTAGTCTAGCTCTAAGCGCTCCAGTGCTTTACTGACACTGTGCAAATTCCCCATCCCATAATCAACAATGCCGATCATCTTATAACATTCCCTTCGTTGACGGGACGCCTTTTACCCGCTCATCGATACTCGTTGCTTCATCCAAGGCACGTGCTAATGCTTTAAACACCGCTTCAATCATGTGGTGTGTATTATGCCCATAGTGGACGATAATGTGTAAGTTCATTCGTGCTTCAAGAGCGAGCTTCCACATAAATTCGTGCACGAGCTCAACATCAAATGTCCCTACTTTCTGACTTGGGAACTCAGCGCGGAACTCAAGATGCGGGCGGTTGCTTAAGTCAACAACGACTTGTGCTAACGTCTCATCCATTGGTACAAATGCATTTCCATAGCGGCGAATTCCTTTTTTATCGCCAAGTGCTTCTTTTAACACATGTCCTAAGCAAATGCCGATATCCTCCGTCGTATGATGATCATCAACTTCCGTATCTCCGTTTGCATCAACGGTTAAATTGAAATGACCATGCTTTGTGAACAGATCAAGCATGTGCGTTAAAAAAGGTACGCCTGTTTCTAATTCTGATCTTCCTTCTCCATCCACAGTAAAGTCCAACTTAATTTGCGTTTCACCTGTATTTCGTTCGATCTGTGCGCGACGTTCTGTCATCTACTTTTCCTCCAACCTAATATCAATTGCTCGTGCGTGTGCTTCCAATCCTTCTAAACGCGCAAGAGCTGAAATTTTGCAGCCATGTTCTTCCATGGCTTGTTTGCTATATGAAATAATGCTTGATTTTTTTGTGAAATCATCGACATTGAGTGGGCTCGAGAAACGAGCAGTTCCATTTGTTGGTAGGACATGGTTCGGTCCTGCAAAATAATCCCCAACCGGCTCAGAACTGTAAGGTCCGACAAAAATCGCTCCTGCATGACGGATTTTCCCGATTAAGTTCATCGGTTCTTCTGTTAGAATTTCCAAATGCTCAGGTGCAAGTTGATTGACAACATCAACTGCTTCAACTAAATCCCTCGCAACGTAAATCACACCGTAATCACGAATGGAGGCTCCGGCAATGTCACGTTTTGGCAGAGTCGTAAGCTGCTCTTGTACTTCTTTAGCGACCTCTTCAGCAAGCACCTGTGATGCAGTTACTAACACGGCTGATGCTTGCTCATCATGCTCGGCTTGAGATAGAAGGTCAGCTGCAATGTAACGAGGATTCGCTTTTTTATCAGCAAGAACCACGATTTCACTTGGTCCTGCAATCATATCAATATCAACCGTTCCAAATACAGCACGTTTAGCTAACGCCACGAAAATGTTACCCGGTCCTGTAATTTTATCAACGAATTGAATTGACTCTGTTCCGTATGCAAGAGCGGCAACTGCTTGTGCCCCGCCAACTTTGTAGATTTCCTTCACTCCTAGTTCCTTCGCTGTTACAAGGACACTAGCTGGGAGCAATCCATCTGCCCCAGCTGGTGACACCATGACAATGCGCTCGACCCCAGCCACTTGAGCTGGAATGACATTCATCATAATCGATGATGGGTAGGCTGCTTTGCCACCTGGCACATAGACACCAACAGAATCTAGTGGAGTGATTTTCTGTCCAAGAATCGTCCCATCTTCTTTTGTGGTCATCCACGATTGACGCTTCTGACGCTCGTGGAAATCTTTAATGTTTACGATCGCCTCACGCAACGCTGAAATCAATTCGTCATCAATCTCTGCGTACGCTCCTTCAAGTTCTTCCTCCGTTACTCGTAGACTCGTAAGCTCTGCTCCATCAAATTTTTTTGTTAATTCAAATAGAGCCTTATCGCCTTGTTCTTTTACTTGAGCAATGATCGCTTCTACCGCTTCTCGTTGCTGCTCTGTTCCTGTGTCAATATCGCGCTTAATGCTTACCTCTGCTCCAACTTTGACGATTTTCATGCTTCTTCCCCCTCGATCACTCGAGAAAGACGTTCGACCATTTCATCAATACGCTCGTCCTTCATACGGTAACTAACTGGATTGACAATCAAGCGGGAAGTAATCGGCACAATTGTTTCAAGCTCTACTAAGCCATTTTCCTTTAATGTTCTTCCAGTTGATACGATATCAACGATGCGATCAGCGAGCCCAATTAATGGTGCCAATTCAATTGAGCCATTCAATTTAATGATCTCAACTTGCTCCCCTTGCTCTTTAAAATATTGTGTTGCTAGGTTCGGATATTTCGAAGCGACCTTTGGGTTGATGTCTTTCTTTTCATAATTCGGAAGGCCGGCAACTGCCAAGTAACACTCACTAATTTGCAGGTCGAGCACTTCGTAGACAACGCGCTCTTCTTCAATCATCGTATCTTTTCCAGCTACTCCAACATCGGCAACACCATGCTCGACATATGTAGGTACATCCATTGGTTTCGCTAGGATAAAACGCATGTTTTCCTCTGGCACATCGATAATTAACTTCCGAGAATCATCAAACTCTGCCGGTAAGTTGTAGCCTGCTTTTCGCAGCAATTCTAATGCTTCTTCAAAAATTCTCCCCTTCGGCATCGCGACCGTTAACCATTCTGCCATCTTATGCGTCTCCTTTCTTTGCACCAATGAAGTAGTGTACGTCAGTAAATTGTTCTGACATTCCGTCGACATCTTCAACCCCGGCAATGTCTTGCACGACGACGGACTCGCCTTTTCCTCTTAGGCTTGCCGCTTCTTGGAATGCTTCAGCACGTCTTTCTTTGCTAAAGACGATGCATGTTTTTTTCTGCTTTGTATTCATTTCGCCTAGTGCTTCAACAAGTAAATCTAGACGAACTCCAAATCCTGTTGCCTGACCAGGACGCTCAAATTTGCCAAGTAGCTCATCATAACGTCCGCCACTACAAAGCGGTACACCTAAATTGCTTCCATAGCCTTCAAATACCGCTCCTGTGTAATAACTCATATGAAGGACTAAATTCAGATCTAATTTTACATATTGTTCAATGCCGTAGCTCTCTAATACTTGCCATAACTCAGTAAGTTCAGCAAGCGCTTTTGACCCTTCTTCGTTAGAAACAAGCTTCGCTGCTTCTTCCACTGTTCCTTTGCCACCGCGTAGCTTTAATAGACCAAGAAGTCTCCCTTTATCAATGGAAGAGATCGGCAAGCTTTTCACATGTTCACGAAACCCAACATAATTTTTTTCATATAAAAAACGACGCAGCTCATCTGCACGCTCTCCAACAATATCTTCTAAGAGCGCGTTCACATAGCCAACATGGCCAATCGCAATTTTAAAGTGAGACAAACCAGCACGTTTTAACGCTGATGCCATAAGCGCAATCACTTCACCATCGGCACTAACCGTCCCGTCTCCTATTAATTCCACACCAACCTGCTCAAATTCTGCTGGTTTTCCAGCCTCATGCTGCTGAGCTCTGAAAACCGTTGATTGATAGGAAAGTCTAAGTGGATACGCTTCTCCCTTCATACTAGAAGCAACGAGTCTTGCAATAGGCGCTGTCATATCAGGACGAAGGACTAACGTATTTCCTTGTTGATCTAATAATTTAAACAACTGTTGATCTAAAATCGCTGACGCAAGACCAACCGTTTCATAATATTCTAACGTCGGGGTTTCAATCATTTGATAGCCCCATCCAGACATTTCCGTTTCCAATTGCTGACGTACCTGCTTTTTCATCTCATACATCTCTGGTAATGTATCGCGCATTCCAAGTGGTTTCTCAAACATAAGTGGCTTAGACATTGATTTCACTCCTCGTTCTTCTCCGTTGTCTGCTTTTTTGTGCAGCTCTCCGACATCTTTTTTCTATCTTTCCTATCATTCGCGATTTTTGTCAAAATACCTGTTTTATTTCAAGAAAATGTCTATTTTGCTTTAGTTCGCTAATGTGCTAATAAGATAAAGTATACTGTTAGTTTACATGGAGGTCCGAACAACGTCAACCATTTTGATAGAATTATCTTATAATTCAGTTGGTACATATTGGCGACTTTTGATTTTTATTAGAAATTTCAAATATAATAGCGGTTTTTCAAGCTATATTAGCTCCTTCACCAAATATAAAAAAGCTGTCAAGCACCTTTCTACTTAACAGCTTCCTCTTAGTCATCCATTTTATCTCGAATCACTTGCATCGGATTCCCACCGACAAAAGCGCCAGGTGGAACATCACGATATACAAGCGTTCCAGCTGAGACCACTGCCCCATCACCAATGGTAACTCCCGGTAAAATTGTCGTATTTGCACCGATCATCACTTCATCGCCAATAACGACATCACCAAGACGGTATTCTTTTATTAAATACTCGTGTGCCAAAATCGTTGTGTTGTAGCCAATAATCGAGTTACGGCCAATTGTAATACGCTCTGGAAACATGATATCCATCATGACCATTAATGCTACCGCTGTCTCATCGCCAACTTTCATCCCGAGAAACGTCCGATATAACCAATTTTTCACGCTAATCCAAGGTGTGTAGCGAGCAATTTGAATCACTATAAAATTTTTCACAACCTTCCAAAAAGGAACGGTCTTGTAAATTTGCCAGAGCGAATTGGCCTCTTCTACAGGGTATCGCTCTGTTTTTCTGCTCATTGCTTTTCCACTCCGACAATAGCTAACAAGTCACGCATGTTAGATAGCGTATAATCTGCTTCAAACGTCTTAATTTTTTCTGGTCCTTTGATCGACCAACCTACAACAGCTGTTGGAACACCTAGATTCTTGCCGGCTTCCACATCGAAAAGGCTGTCTCCAATCATCATTGCTGATTCTTTAGAAGAACCTAGTGCTGCAAGCGCCTTTTCAAGAGGCTCTGGATTGGGCTTTGCGTTTTTAACATCATCCAATCCAATCACAACATCGAAAAATTGATCAAGTCCTGTAAGCTTTAAACCCATTAAGGCTGTTTTCCTAATTTTTGTCGTGACAATCGCAAGCTTGTAGCCTTCTTTATGAAGGCGTTCAACCGTTTCATAAACGCCCTCATATTCAGTTACGAGTTCATCATGTTTTTCGTGGTTAAATGTACGGTATGTTTGAATCATTTCATCTACACGCGTGGCATCAACCGATTCAAAGCTATCTCGAAGCGGTGGCCCGATAAACTCAATTGCATGCTCACGCGTGTATTCACCTGGTTTGTATTGCTCTAACGTATGAAGAAATGAAGCAATGATTAGCTCATTTGTATTGATTAAGGTTCCATCTAAGTCAAACAATAGTGTATCAATGTTCATAAGTCGCTTCCTTTCGCTCTAGCTCTTGTTTTTTCTCCAATCGGTTCCAAATATAAGCAATGGCCATTGTTAACAAAATTGCAGTGACGAGTCGAATAATCAATAGCGGCCAAACTGGAATACCTAGTGGAATAAATATGAGTGTATCCTCGATGACTGCGTGACAAGCCACGAGGAAAATAAAGACTAAATATAAATCTTTTTTTGCTACACCATCTTCTTTTGCGGCTTGAATCATAACCCCAGCACCAAATGCAAGACCAAATAACAGACCAGATGCTAGTGTGGTTGACGTATTTTCCTTGATTCCTAGCATTTTTGTAAATGGAGCCATCGCTTTTGATACTAGTTTTAACCAGTTTCGTTCTTTCATAATCTGAACGACAATCATAAGCGGGATCACAATCATCGCAAGCTGGAGAATTCCAAGCGTAGCACTTGTAACTCCTTGCCAAGCAATGGCAAGCCACCCACTCACTTCTGGCTGACCCGTGCTAGAAACAAACCCATACTGTGCTGTTTCCTGTCCACCAGACCAAAATAGATTGATCATGAAGGCCGCGAAAAGAGCCAACCCGATTCGCACAACTAGTACGACAGACATTCGAATTCCTACTTTTGTCGCGACCGCTGATTCAATAAACAAATTATGCGAGAAAGAGAGCATTACCGCTAAAATGAATACCTCTTTCACCGTTAGTTCCAACGTTAATATCGCACCAATGGCGGCGTACAAGTTTAAGACATTCCCAAGTACAAGCGGAATTGCCGCCTCTCCAGGTAATCCAATCCACCCCATCACTGGAGCTAATAAGCCCGCCAACCATTCAAGGACTGGTGTATATCCTAAAATCGTTACGATTAAGGTGATTGGAAAAATGATTTTTCCTAGCGTCCATGTCGTCTGTAAACCAACAAGAAGCCCGCGTTTTAGCATCCCCAATGGTCTCTCCCTCCACTTACTCCCGTTCTATTTTTATTGGGTAAGTTTTTTATAAAAAAAATAATAATAAAAAAATTAGTTAAAGCTTAAAATCTTCTCGCTTCTCGAAATATTACTTCCCTCTTTATGGTGCGCTCACTGCTTCAAAATAGTATAAAAAGGTAGAGCGCCTTTTTGTATTGTATGTGCGAACATGTTTGCAGTGGCTTCACTCGCCGTGCGCTTTTTGAGAAGTTCGCTCAAAAAGCTTAAGACATTACGGCGGCTTCGCTCACTGCTTCGAAATAGTATAAAAAGGTAGAGCGCCTTTTTATACTATTTCTTTTTCTTTGTTTTGTTTATTGTTTGCTTCGTTTGAGCTGTAATAGCCGGGTCATGGTAGTTTGGTGTATTTGGTTGTTTCCGACGGTAAATTGTAAAGATGACAGCAAAGACAATTAGAATAATTGATGCCACTTGTGCTGTTTTTAGAACGCCGCCAATAAGTAAGTAATCTAGACGAATCATCTCAAGGAAAAATCGCGCAAATGAATAGTATACTAAATACGTCATGAAGATTTCACCTTGTTTTAAGTTGAATCTTCTTAAATAGATTAGTAAGAAGAAGCCTAGTAAGTTCCAAATCGATTCATATAAAAAGGTCGGATGATAATATGTACCGTTAATGTACATTTGATTGATAATGAAATCTGGCAGCATTAAGCCTTCTAAAAACTCTCTTGTTACCGGACCACCGTAAACTTCTTGGTTCATGAAGTTACCCCAGCGGCCAATTGCTTGAGCTAATAACAAACTCGGCGCGGTAATATCAGCAATTTGCCAGAATGAATAACCACGTTTTTTACAAAAGAAATATGCTGTCAGCATTCCCCCTATGACCCCTCCGTGAATCGAAAGGCCACCTTCCCAAATATAAAACATTCGAATCGGGTTATCCGCAAATTGCTCCCAACGGAAAATGACATAATAAAGTCTTGCTGATAAAATCGCAATTGGCAATGCAAATAAAAGCAAATCGGCATACGTTTCTTTTGGATAGCCACGTTTTACCGCTTCTCTCGTTGCGATCAGGTACCCAATAAACACACCTAATCCTATTAACGCTCCGTACCAATAGATCGTAAATGGGCCGATCTCGAGAAAAATTCTGCTATAAGGTTGTATCGTCTCTTCCACGTTTTCACTCTCCCTTTCTACATATCAAAACAAGGCGCGTTCATAATCGAACACGCCGCCATTATACCACACTCTTAACGAAATTCGTCGTGATCGCCCTCTTCAATAACATCTGTTAATCGTTCAGAGAACTCTTGAGCCGCATCAAAGCCAAGGCGTTTTAGTCGAAAATTCATAGCTGCGACTTCAATAATAACAGCCAAGTTTCGTCCAGGTCTTACAGGTACAGTTAATTTCGTGATCTCTGAATCAATAATTTTCATTTTCTCTTCTTCTAATCCTAGACGATCATATGCCTTCTTCTGATCCCAAAGCTCTAAGTTAATACATAGAACAATGCGTTTGTGTGGACGAACAGCCCCAGCACCAAATAACGTCATCACATTAATGATCCCTAATCCGCGGATTTCGAGTAAATGTTGAATCAAGTCAGGTGAACGCCCAACAAGAGTCCCTTCATTCTCTTGACGAATCTCAACGGAATCATCCGCTACAAGTCGGTGTCCACGGCGAACTAAATCGAGCGCTGTTTCACTTTTTCCGACACCGCTATTTCCTGTAATTAAAACACCAATCCCATAAATATCGACAAGTACCCCATGAACTGCGGTCATAGGTGCAAGTTCACTATCTAAGAAGGTTGTAATGCTACTACTTAAACGCGTTGTTGCCATACTTGATCTCATCAAAGGCACCCCGACCTTTTCTGCCGCCTCAACCAACTCAGGAGGTACCTCCAAATCACGTGAAATGATAATTCCAGGTGTATCATATGTACATAGCTTTAACATTCTTTCTTCTCTTTCATGTTGCTTTAAATGCTCGAAGAATGAAAGCTCCGTTCGACCTAAAAGTTGCAAACGTTTTGCTGGATAATAGGTAAAATATCCTGCCATTTCGATCCCTGGTCTAGAAAGATCACTTGTTGTAATCGGGCGATAAATTCCTTCTTCTCCAGCGATTAATTCTAAGTTAAAACGCTCTAATAAATTATTTGCTGTAACTTTTGCCACTGCGCTAATCCCACCTTCACATCTCTATGCTAACTAAATGGAGTGAATACCTTTTCCATTTTAGCATGTTTTACGGGATAGCATTTCATACTTCTACAATTTTTTTATAATCAGATCATCACGGTGAAACAATTACATATTGGATACAACTCTTTTTATGAAGGCTTTTTCTTAGGTGCATTTCATGGGAAACGGTCTTCATCGGAGACATGGTGGAGTTTTCACACGCATTTTTCATACAAAGCGTCCTTCATTGGAGAATGAAGGACGCTTGTGCTTTCCATATTGGTAACGATTTACAGCTACAATCAAATCCTATTTTTTCCTCATTGGTTTTACGACAAATGTTTGGATGATCGCTATCAAAATAGCTGCTATGATAGCCATTCCGAAACCATCAATCACAAAAGCACTTCCCATTAAAGCAGCCGTAAACATGAGTGTGATCGCACTAATTACAAATAAGAAAAGGCCAAGTGTGAGGACAGTAATCGGTAATGTTAGCACAACAAGAATCGGACGGACAATAGCATTAACGATCGATAAGAGCAAACTCGCGATGAAGGCAGCTACAAAGCCTGATACATAAAAGCCGGCAAATAAATACGCAATCCCCATCAAAATTAAAGCATTGATAATTAACCCAATAATCCACCTCATCAGTCTCTCACATCCTCTTCATTCGGAATTATGAAAATGGCAATGATGTAGCCAATGATGAACGGGAAAAACCCTGTAACGAAAAACAAAATCACAGCTAGCAAACGAATAATCGTTGGATCAACTGAAAAATACTGTGCTAGTCCACCACATATCCCTGCAATTTTGCGATCATATTGTGTCCTAAACAAACGTTTCATTGATTCTCACCTCTTTCTTTTTAAGAGAAAGGAAGACAAAACATCATATTCCGCCTTCCTTATTTGGTTCTTATTCCTGATCTTTCACTAGAACAGATCCTGTATTCGTTAATGCATTCACCTTCACACGTGGTGACGAGTGTTGATTCCCAATAAAGCTCAATGACTTTTGGGCGAACTCTTTCTTTTCTTCTAACGTTTCGTAATCACCCATGTCAATCGTAAAGCCACCTACGTTTGTTTTCAACTTCCCTTCAATCCGGTTTTCTTTCGGAATAAACAGATGAATGCTACCGGTAGTCGCCTTCAAATCCGCATAGCCTGATTCTTTTAACTGATCAAGCTGATACGTGATCGAGCCATTGACTGTTTCTGCATCAAAGTCCTGCACTTTTCCTCGTAAACTAATGCCACCATGAATCGTTTTTGCATCGAAAACATCGATTTCGACTTGCTTGTATTCAATCGGTCCGTTTACTGTTTCAGCCATCGCTTTTTTCGCTTTAACAGAAGAAAACGCAAGAGGACCATTGATCGCATTGACGTCAAGTGTATCTGTTTCAAATGACGCACCTTCGACCTGACCATTAAATGTATATAGCTTAATATGATCAAACGATTCTTTTGGTACATACACCGTTGTTTGGACTTTAATTGATTTCGTTTTCGTATGGAAAAGCAACTTACGCTCATCTACCCGAAACGATGACTCTTGTAAAAAGACGCGACGTGCCTCATCACTATCCCTTACCCGATATACCTTCGCTTTACACTCCACTCTTACATCTGACTCATCCCAAGGCTTAAATGTAATCGAGCCATTTTCAAGCGAAACATCTAGTGACTTAGGTGAAATATCACGATGCTGAAAAATATGATCGACTTCAATCGATGCCCCAAAATTAAAATCTAAATCGACATCTTTAATTTTTTGAATTGTGCTTTCAATAAAGGAGGTAAACAAGTTTGCCGTTGAATGTGCCGCCTGCCTTGCGCGCTGGCGATATTGCTCACCCTCATCCCAATCAACCTTTGTCGAAACTTCTCTTCTTGGTTCTTCTCTCTTATTGCTCTGGGCCGACTCGCTTTTTTCCATCGCCTCTAGCAGTTTAACTCCTTCTTCAGCTGTAATCTTTCCATCTTCAATCATCTTCAAAACCATCTTACGTTCTTCCAACAAACTCACTCCTCATCTATAATTATGAGCCATAATTCCAACAAACAAAACGATACCTACACTATTGTATTACGAAACAAATAAAAAAGATGTTTCAAATCTCAAGAAAAAAAGTGCTTTTCTTTTTTTCTTGAGATTTGAGCAATGTGCGGAGCCGACGTTATGGGTTTAGCCTTTTGAGTGCCCTTCTCAAAAGGCGTACGGCGCGCGGAGCCATTGCCGTTCTTCCTCGATTAATAAAATGCTTTTCTTTTTTCTTGAGATTTGAGCAATGCGCGGACCCGCCGTTATGGGTTTAGCCTTTTGAGTGCCCTTCTCAAAAGGCGTACGGCGCGCGGAGCCATTGCCATCTATAGTGCTCGTGGTCTTAGTTTTCTGCTTTTTTTAATTTTGGATACTATGATGGCTTACTTGTGACCCTCCTTTATCGGCTTTTCCTTTTTTAGTTATTCAGATCCCGTTTCTAGTACCGTATTTTACATGGTTTTCATTTTTTAAGTACCTAAACCACTCTTCTGGTACCCTATTTTGGCCGATTTTCTTTTTTTAAGTACCTAAACCCCTCTTCTGGTACCCTACTTTGACCGGTTTTCTTTTTTTAAGTACCTAAACCCCTCTTCTGGTACCCTATTTTGGCCGATTTTCTTTTTTTAAGTACCTATATCGCTTATCTAGCACCCTGCACCCTTCTTTGACACTGTCACTTTTTTAAGTACTCAGATGCCCCTTATCTCCCTTCATTATTTTTCACACACTCCCTACAAGCATACAACCAAAAAGACGTGAGCCACTTACTCGCTCACGCCTACAACATCAGGTTGTCAGTTCTTTTTCACGCACCAATTGATCCATCCGTTCTTTATCTCGCTCTAAGATCGGTTTTAAATACTTTCCTGTGTAAGAACCTTCGACTGCTGCAACGTCTTCTGGTGTACCTTGTGCGACGAGCTGCCCGCCTTTGTCGCCACCTTCAGGTCCTAAGTCAATAATGTGGTCGACCGTTTTAATCACATCTAAATTGTGCTCAATAACAAGGACAGTATCACCATTATCTACGAGGCGTTGCAAAACTTTTAATAAGCGATCAATGTCATCGACATGAAGGCCAGTTGTCGGCTCATCTAAAATATAGATCGTCCGGCCTGTGGCACGTTTATGAAGTTGAGAAGCTAGTTTCACACGTTGCGCTTCCCCGCCAGATAGCGTCGTAGCTGGTTGGCCAAGGCGAATATAGCCTAGCCCTACATCAACAAGAGTTTGAATCTTTCTATTGATCTTTGGAATGTTGGCGAAAAACTCTAAGCCTTCTTCGACCGTCATTGCCAATACATCAGCAATCGTTTTGCCTTTATATGTGATATCAAGCGTTTCACGATTGTAGCGCTTGCCCTCACATACTTCGCATGGCACATACACATCAGGTAAGAAATGCATTTCAATTTTAATAATTCCGTCACCGCGGCATGCCTCACAGCGTCCGCCTTTTACATTGAAGCTAAAGCGTCCTTTTTTGTAGCCTCTCACTTTTGCTTCATTTGTAAGGGCAAATACATCACGAATATCATCGAATAACCCCGTGTATGTAGCTGGATTCGAACGAGGCGTCCGTCCGATTGGAGATTGATCGATTTCGATCACTTTATCAATTTGGTCTAGCCCGACAATTTCTTTATGTTTTCCAGGTTTATCCTTCGCACGATGAAGCTTTTGTGCTAATGATTTGTAGACAATTTCATTAATGAGTGTACTTTTCCCAGAGCCTGATACCCCCGTTACCGCAATAAAAACGCCGAGCGGGAAGGTTACAGAAACATTTTTTAAATTGTTTTCACTCGCTTTTTTCACACTAAAAGAACGTCCATCTGATTGTCTTCTCTCATTTGGAACTGGGATGAATTTTTTTCCGGATAAGTACTGACCTGTTAATGAATTGTCATCATTCATAATTTCTTCTGGTGTTCCCTGTGCGGTAATTTGCCCGCCATGAACACCTGCACCTGGACCGATATCAATAATATAGTCAGCTGCGAGCATTGTATCTTCATCGTGCTCGACGACAATTAATGTATTTCCTAAATTTCGCATATGTTCAAGCGTTTCAATTAAGCGGTCATTATCGCGTTGATGTAATCCAATCGATGGCTCATCTAAAATGTAAAGAACCCCCATTAACGATGAACCGATTTGTGTGGCAAGACGAATTCGCTGAGCTTCTCCGCCGGATAATGTACCTGCTGAGCGGCTTAATGATAAATAATCCAACCCTACGTTAATTAAAAATCCTAAACGATCATTGATTTCTTTTAAAATTAATCGAGCGATCGCCATATCCTTTTCTGACAGCTCAAGTTGTTCAAAATATACTTTCGCATCCTTCACAGAAAGGGAAGCGATTTGCCCTAAATGCTGACCGCCGATAAAGACAGCAAGCGCTTCTTTTTTCAGACGGTACCCTTTACAAGTCGGACAATGCTTATGCGTCATATATGCTTCCATTTGCTCACGAATATAATCTGAGCTCGTTTCTTTGTAGCGGCGGGCGACATTGTTGACGACCCCTTCGAATAGGACGAGGTTTTCGCGAATTTGGCCGAACTCATTTTCATAGCGGAAATAGATTCGCTCTTTCCCACTCCCGTATAAAATTTTATCAAAAAGAGCTTCGGAAATTTGTTCAACAGGTATATCCATATCAATTTGATAATGGTCACACACCGCTTCTAATAGCTGCGGATAGTACTGTGAGCTCGTTGGCTCCCATGCTGCAATCGCATGCTCCTTTAGTGATTTCGTACGATCTGGAACGAGTAAGTCAATATCAACTTCAAGTTTTGATCCTAAGCCATCACATGAGGGACAAGCTCCAAATGGACTGTTAAATGAAAACATTCGCGGTTCAAGCTCTGGAATGGAAAAGCCACACTCAGGACAAGCGTGATGCTGACTAAAAAGCAGCTCCTCTTCGCCAATGACATCAACGAGTACACGACCACCTGCTAACGCAAGTGCTGACTCAAGAGAGTCTGCCAAGCGCGTATCGATTCCTTCTTTTATGACAATTCGGTCGATGACGACTTCTATGCTATGTTTTTTGTTTTTATCGAGCTCAATTTCTTCCGCGACTTCGCGCATTTCTCCGTCAACACGAACGCGAACATAGCCTTGCTTTTTCATGTCTTCTAGCACTTTTACATGCGTCCCTTTACGACCTGAAACAAGTGGGGCAAGGATCTGCATTTTCGTCCGCTCAGGGTACTCAACGAGACGATCAACCATTTGCTGAATCGTTTGGGACTCAATTTCGATTCCATGCTTCGGACAAACTGGCTTTCCAATTCGGGCATACAACAAACGCAAGTAATCAAAAATTTCCGTTACGGTACCGACCGTTGAACGAGGGTTGCGGCTTGTCGTTTTTTGGTCGATAGAAATGGCAGGTGATAAGCCTTCAATGGCATCTACATCCGGTTTATCCATCTGGCCTAGAAACTGGCGAGCATAAGCAGAGAGTGACTCGACATAACGCCTCTGTCCTTCCGCATAAATCGTATCAAACGCAAGCGACGATTTCCCAGAACCCGACAAGCCTGTTAACACAACGAGCTTGTCGCGTGGAATGGTTACGTCTATGTTTTTTAAGTTATGGGAGCGCGCTCCTTTTACTACAATATTCTCTAATGCCACCGTTTCCTCACCCTTCCGCTTTTAATTCAAGAACGAGGTCACGAAGTTCAGCTGCACGCTCGAAGTTCAATTCGCGCGCGGCCTCCTTCATTTCCTTTTCCATTCGTTCAATCATTGCTTGTCTTTCTTTTTTATTCAGCTTCTGTGTTGGTGCAGATGTATAGTTTTCTTTACCTGCGTCTTCTGCAACTAATGTTGCTTGAATGACGTCTGGAATTTTCTTTTGAATCGTCTTTGGTATAATGCCATGCTTTTCATTATGTTCTTCTTGGATCGAGCGACGACGTTTTGTTTCTTCTATCGCTACGTTCATCGATTTTGTTATTTTGTCTGCATACATGATGACATGCCCATTTGCATTTCGTGCGGCACGACCAATCGTTTGAATAAGAGAACGATCGGAACGTAAAAATCCTTCTTTATCGGCATCTAAAATGGCGACAAGCGAAACTTCCGGAATGTCGAGACCTTCCCGGAGCAAGTTAATCCCAATAAGTACATCAAACGTTCCCATTCGGAGCTGGCGAATAATCTCGATCCTCTCTAACGTTTTTACTTCCGAATGCAAATAGCGTACACGAATGCCAATTTCTTTTAAATAATCGGTTAAGTCCTCAGACATTTTTTTCGTTAATGTTGTGACAAGCACTCGTTCATTCCGTTCGACACGAGCGTGAATTTCTCCAATTAAATCATCAATCTGGCCTTCAATTGGACGAACGTCAATTGTCGGATCAAGCAAGCCGGTTGGTCGAATGATTTGCTCGACCATCTTCGGTGTATGCTCAAGCTCATAAGGTCCAGGCGTCGCTGATACGTACACAGCTTGGTGGACCTTTTTCTCAAACTCCTCAAACCGAAGAGGTCGATTATCAAGAGCTGACGGCAATCGGAAGCCATGGTTTACAAGGACCTCTTTACGCGCGCGGTCCCCGTTGTACATTCCTCTTACTTGAGGAACCGTCACATGCGACTCATCCATAATAAGCAAGAAATCCTCTGGGAAGAAATCAATAAGCGTATATGGAGTAGCTCCAGCTTCACGAAGCGTTAGATGACGTGAATAGTTCTCAATTCCTGAGCAAAACCCCATCTCTGCCATCATCTCTATATCATAGCGCGTTCGTTGCTCCAAACGCTGCGCCTCCAGCAACTTCCCTTCTTCATGCAGCTCTTTCAACCGTTCCTCAAGCTCAACTTCAATGTTCGTGATCGCTTTTTTCAATTTTTCTTCGCGTGTAACGAAGTGGGATGCCGGGAAGATCGCAATATGATTTCTCTCCCCTTTTATTTCTCCAGTAAGGGCATCAACTTCTGTCATCCGATCAATTTCATCACCAAAAAACTCAACACGAATACACTGCTCATCACGTGAAGCTGGGAAAATCTCAACAACATCGCCTCGCACACGGAATGTTCCTCGCGTAAAATTGATATCATTACGATCATACTGAATGTCAACTAGCTTACGAAGCAACTCATTTCGGTCCATCTCCATCCCAACTCTTAGGGATACTACGAGCTCCCGGTATTCTTCTGGTGAGCCTAAACCGTAAATACAAGAGACACTGGCGATAATTATGACATCGTTACGCTCAAATAACGCACTCGTTGCAGAGTGACGAAGCTTATCAATTTCATCATTAATGCTTGCATCCTTTTCAATAAACGTATCGGAACTTGGTACATACGCTTCTGGCTGGTAGTAATCATAGTAGCTGACAAAGTATTCAACGGCATTGTTAGGAAAAAATTCCTTAAACTCACTATAGAGCTGACCGGCAAGAGTTTTGTTATGAGCCATGATTAACGTAGGCTTGTTCACCTCTTTAATTACGTTCGACATCGTGAACGTTTTCCCCGTTCCTGTTGCCCCTAACAATGTTTGATGCTTCTCTCCTTTTTTCAAACCTTCCACAATCTTTTTGATCGCTTCAGGCTGGTCTCCTTGCGGTTGATAGGCTGATACCAACTCAAACGTTTCACTCAAACCGACTACCTCCCAACGAACTGTTCATAAGTAGAAGTATTATACCATAGACTACCAGTTACAAAGCAAATAATACGAACATCTGTTTTTGCTATTTTTTTATAAAAAACCTCAAAGATCAACGTAGATCTCTGAGGTTGCTAGTTTACTATTTATTTTTCTTCTAAAATCTCGTGTGTTCTTTTATAGTTCTTATGGTTCACAGCTGTTCTTGAATAAGGAAAATCTGCTTCTCTTCCTTTTACAGGGAACTCCAAAAACTCTGCGGCGACACTATTGTTATACACAGCAATTACTTTCATTTCCAGGCCATCATAAATGATTTTTTCATTTAGCACGGCTGCATTTTCATTTATTTTCTCTTCCTTTTCAAAAGCCATAGACAAATTCCTCTTTTCCACTTATTATTATATCTTTTTAAGTATCCTTTTTAGTTTAAAATGACTATTCTACATGATCAAGTCATTTTTTTCAGATTACTAGTTTTTCCTTTTTCAGCACACCTTACGTAAGAATTTCAAAAAAATCGAAAAGGCAGTGTCAAAAGACACCACCTTCTCGATTACATACCTTGTTTGTGCGCTAATCTTTTTTTGGCAACGATTAAGCCCAAAATAAATGAAATTATGGCCAGCACCCCAACAAACCATGATTGCTGATGAATTTGTAAAACAAATAGCACAATCATCCAAGTCACGATACAAGCACCTAGTATACTAAACGTAACTCTTGTGACTACAATCATTAAAAGAAACGGGATGACGAGGGCAAGGACTAAGTCCAACATCCGTCTGTTCAAGCTCCTTTTGCTCTTGCTATTTTTTCTTTTTTCAATTCGACCTAAACGATCGAATCTTGCAAATCGGCATCATCTTTTACTAATAATACACCAAGCTGGTGATGTTCCCCATCATAAAGAGCTCCTTTGGCAAATCGTACTTCTCCTTCATGGTTTAAAACATCTACTTTAGCAAAAGCCGAATTGATTTGAAGCGCTTCATAAAAGCTTGTTTGATCAAATACTTCTTGACCGTTAATTCTAACAATCGTTTCCCCAACGACAATATTCATTTTCTCAGCAGGGCTCCCTGGCAGAACGCCAAGAACGACACAGCCTTTTGTCTGGCTTGAGAAAAATGCTGGTAGCTTATCATCTAGCTTTTTCGCATAATAGGAAAGTAGCTCACGGCTAACGATAGCTAGTCCACCTAAAAGAACTGCTAAAAAAGGAACAAAATAACTACCGGCAGCTAGTAGTGCAAAGACAATCCCTAAACCAATGACACGAAGCCCCATCGTTCGAATCTGGATGTGAGGTAATGTTCCTCTAACTCGCTGCTGAAAGCCTATTAAAAACGGTACAAGAACAGGTTGTAACCCTATATCAGCAACCGTTAAGACAGGCCAAAATGAGAAAGCTGGAATAATGCCTTCAGGGATAAAGAGGATAATCGGGACCATCCATAGTCTTTTGGCAATATGTATGCCGACCCACTTGCCACGTTTGCTTCGCTCAAGTAACGGTGACGTATATACATGCCCATTCATACGAATCAAAAACCCTTCCGCTAGCGCCATGATCGCTAAAATGGCTGCAGGAACGAAGATTGGAATTTGCGCTAGAATGTTATACAAAGGCATGAGTGTTTCAACTGTACTTAGAACTGGCTCAAAACCGTATAAAAGCAAGACGGCTCCAAGCACAAATGTCGGCGAGATCCAACGAAGCTGTGTTGTCAGCGCAAAGATAATATAAATAATCGCAAGCACCGCAACAAACGGCAATGTAATCGTTAGCCCTAACGCAATCGTGACGATTGATACACATACACCTAACAAAACCGCTGATAAAAACGGAATCGTAATATCAGCCATTCGCCCATACACTCTCGTATGAAACGAGAGTCGTTCTTGTTTTACGCGATTGCCAGAAAATAAATACACAGCAAACAGGCCTATATACAATAGGGGGTTAATTAAAAAATAGACTAAAAGGATTCCAATACTTTGTAAAATGTCATTTAGCATAGTTGTATCTCCTTCAACTATTCTTCCTTTTAACGTATCACATTTATGCAAAAAGGTACATCCTTCATTGCGCGAAGGATGTACCTTTTTCATTCGACATGTATCGTTAAACTCCTCTTTTACTCATTCGTTTGTTCAAGTAACAACTCGATCGCTCTTTGCAATTGTTGATCATTTTCTTTTTCACGAACCATTTCAACCGTACGTTGCTGAATCATCGACGCTGTCTCTTCATCGATTTTTCCAGTAGGTTCTAAATCATTGGATCGTTGGAAGGCAATGACGGCAATTTCCGTTTGTTCACTAAAATAACCGTCTGTTCTACCAGGCTCATGCCCAAGCCCTTTTAACATAATTTGAGCATTTTTAATTTGCTCACTCATCATATCAAGACGCAATTCGCCTACTTCTCCAATCGAAATTGGTGCTGTGTAGAAGTAATCTGGTTGCTTGACTTCAACGGTCGGCTTCACACCTTCTCCATTAATGTCGTTCCCAGCTGATGTTAACCATCTAAACAACGATAGTTTTAACTCACTACCATCACCTAGCTGAATCGTTTGTTGAACCGTGCCTTTTCCAAACGTTTGCTCTCCAACAACATCATACCCTCCGCCTTCAATTAATGCAGCTGATAAAATTTCTGATGCCGATGCAGAAGCACGGTCGGTCAACCCAATAATTGGGTATGGCTTTCGCTCATCTAAATTGGACATATAACGAATTTTTTCACCTTCACGATTTTCAATTTGAACAATTGGTGTTCCACCAGGAATAATAAGCTTCCCAATGTCCTCTACCGCATTCAAGTAACCACCAGGGTTTCCACGCACATCGATAAGCAATCCATCGATGCCTTGGTCTTCAAGTGCTTCTAGCTTTTCTTTAAAACGATCAGCTGTATCTTCAGAGAATGACGTAATTTCAAGCAAACCTAATGTCTTCCCGTCACGCTCAATGACATCCGAACGAACCGTCTCAATCGGAATCAAGCCACGCTCGACTGGAACCTCAAACAGATCGTTTTGCCCAGCTCGTTCAATTGTTAAATTAACAATCGTCCCTTTTTCACCGCGAATTTGCAGGACGGCTTCGTACAATGACAGACCTTCAATTGATTCTCCATCAATTTCAATGATTTTATCATTTGGTTGGAGCCCTGCCTTCTCCGCTGGTGACTCACGGAAAGGAGCAACAATGGTTACTTTCCCGTCTGTCATACTTACTTCTGCCCCAATCCCTTCAAAATGCGACCCAAGTGACTCAACAAATTGAGTTGCCGTTTCTTGGTCCATGTAAACGGAATAAGGATCATCTAATGTCCGGAGCATCCCCTCAATCGCTCCTTCATATAACTCTTGCTCGGTTATTTCATCGACATACTGTTCATGAATAATTCCTAATGCTTTTTGGAACTTATCTAAAAGCTCCTTTTCACTAAGTTCTGATTCTGCTTGTCCTCCATTTCCTGATACACCTGACGCAGCGGTATCCGTTTCAATACTAGGCTGAGCTGCCTGGAAATAAAAACCAAACACACCTAACACTAATACGGCTGCTACGATCATAAGAAACTGTCTTTTGTTCATATTCTTATCAACTCCCACTATATCTACAACTTCAATTATCTCGCAGCCAACCCAATCCTGTTTTTCGATCATAGAAAGGAGAAGGCAAAAATCTTAACGCTCTTCTTATCATGAAATGGAGAATCCTTCTAGAGGACACTGAAAAAAAGGTTGGTTTGTACCTTTTCAGTGTCCTCTAACAATGTGCGGAGCTGCTGCCTTTGGTGTGAGAAGTGTCTCTCACCTAAAAGCCTGCTATGAGCGGGTTTCTCATAGAAAGCGCGCAGCATGCGGAGCCATTGCTACTTAATCGAGAGCACTGAAATAAGTTGGTTTTCCCTTTTTCAGTGGACTCTAAGCAATGAGCGGAACCGTTGCAATTTTTTAAAAGCCTGCTATGAGCGGGTTTCTCATAGAAGGCGCGCAACGTGTGGAGCCATTGCGGCTTCCTTGATTAACTTTCAAGAGTTTTTTCAATGAACTCTGATTTTCACCTTTTTCAGTGGCTTCATTCTAACCTATGCTTTTTTTATTATATTATGTTTTCGTATTCCCTTCATTTTAGTCAATGATCGTAAATAAGTCAAAGACTCGCTAACGCCGGAAACCATCGTCATAAAGAGGTTTTTCATAATGTGTAAAAATGAGAAGTTTTATGGTAAAAAAATATAATGTAGACTAGACAAATGAAACCGAATAACGGACGTGACAATGCCTACTGTCGAATCACAATGGGGTTAACGATATTAACTTGGCAACAGCAAAATTATCTGGAAAGTCTAATTCATAAATCCCATTATTAGCCGCTATTTGTGGTGGAATGAAAGTAGCATAGGGTTTTACACAATTCTGTCCCCTTGTCTATATGGCCGAGCATAAGTTACAACATGCGGTTGAGCATGCCAATCAAAATCAACATTTTCAAGAAATAAATCATTAAAAAACGGGGCTGTCTCAAAAGGTCATTTAATAACCTTATGGGACAGCCCCGTATAGTATACTTACATGATCAGAAGTTCATTTTGTCTTTTGCTGATGTTGTTACGAACAAGTTTAAGGACCGTATCCTGATTTTGTCTAATATAAAAATGATCTCCCTTTAAAACTTGCATGCCTTCAATGGGTTCTATATATTCGTCCCACGCTTCCATACTTTCCTTTGTCACCGTATCCTCAGAGCCTACTAATAGCATGGTATGACTTCTCAATTTTTGGTTAGCTTTTGGACCGCCACAATAGTTAGCTAATATCGTTAAGTCAGCTTGCATGATCGGCAAGAAGACCTGTAATATATCTTCTGTTAAAAGCTCTTCTGAGGTTCCACCAATTTTTTTTAACGTTTTCTTTAATTCGGTTACATTCGAACAATCCATTTGCTCTAATTTGTAATTGGGCGATGATTTGCTGGAAAGAAATAGATTTTCTACTTTTTGACTGTAACGTTGCTCTAGTTTCACTGCAACCTCATAGGCAACTGTCGCCCCCATGCTATGCCCAAAAAATGACAAATGATGTAGCGGAGTTATGTTATAGTTGGTGACTATTTCCTCGAGTAATACATCTGTTAACTCAGACATACTCTCACAGAGAGACTCACAATACTTACTACCATGTCCAGGATACTCTAGCGGTATGACCTGTAGGCTACCATCTGTTTTCCAGTCTTTATAAAAGGACGCACTCCCCCCCGCATATGGAAAACAAAAGAGCTTGTTCTTCATTCCAAACCATCCTCTCTTCGGTAGTACCGATTAATCCAACATATGCCTCATAAAGTTTTCAACATAATGGACATCGATAATTGGCATGTCCATTGAAACCTTCTCCAATTCTTTTTTCGTTTTCTCTTGTAAAATGGTCGACTCTTTTAACTTAGTTGATTCATCAATTAGTTGAGATAACGCACTTAAGGAATGAATTTCATCTGATTGTGTTTTTTCTTTTAAAAGTTGTAACCATTGCTCTAACTTCATATTTGTATAGTTTAGTTGGTATTTGTCAAAGAAAGTTGTTACAAATTCACTTGAAACCTTCTGGCCGTTAAACATATGGTAGATTCCTAGTTTTTCGCCGACTTCCATTCTTGTAATTTTATAAATAAAGTCACTGACAAAATCAACCGGCATTAATTCAAAGTGAATCTCTTCCTTAAATGGCATGATCTTTTGATTAACAAATGATTCAAACACCTTGTATAACATATCTTTTTTATTCCATATTCCGTTTACTGAATGAGAAGAAATACGTCCTAACCGGAAAATATCAATGGAGAGTCCCTCTTTCCTTGCTTGAAAAAGGAGCTTCTCCGCAACCCATTTCGACTGACTATACCCTATCATTAAATCAGGTGTATACACCAATTCATCTTCTTCATCCCACTCCCTTTCACCCGTTAACACAGAGAGTGTTGATGCGTAATAAATATTCTTTCGATTATTAGACGCTGCGAATTTCACAACCTCTCGCACTCCATCTACATTTGAACTTTTAGACTTGCTATAAGAGTTGAAAAAGTCTGTTTCTGCTCCCACATGGTACACATGAGAGACATCAGTACTTAATTCTTCATAGGTGATATCATCTAAACCAAATTGAGGCTTACTGAAATCTCCTTCTATCACAACTAACTGACTTTCAAACTCATCGTCCCACAACTGGTAGCTCTTTAATGTTTCCTGTAATCGATTTTTCGAAGGAAATTTAATCAAACAATAAATTTTCACATCTTTCAACTCGAGTAGTAATTTGTTCAAGAGATGCGCACCTAAAAACCCGGTTGCACCAGTGATCAGTATATTTTTATCAAACGCAACAGACTGAGTTCTAATCGAGCTGATGTGTTCCTTTAAAATAGGATCTAGTTCAGAATCCTTTTCCATCAATTCTCTCACACTATTAGCTGCTTCATTTTCGATAGCATCCACAAACTTATTAACGGTATTGTTTTCTAATAACTTCTGAAGAGTAGCTTCCGGTAATACCGTTTCCTTCATTAAATACACTAGCTTCGTAGCCAAAATTGAATGGCCACCATATTCAAAGAAATTATCGTCCAATCCCAACTTATCATTCCCTAATGCTTGTCTCCATATCGCTAATACTTCTTTTTTCTTTTCATTTTCTTCAACTGTTATAGCTGTTGTTGGATCAAAGATATCCATCTCAAGAACTTTCCTTTGATCAATTTTCCCATTAGCGTTAAGCGGGAATTCTTCAACTCTAACAAAGAAATGTGGAATCATATAACTTGGCAATTCACTACTTAGGTAATCTTTTAGCTCTTTATCCACGTTCTGAGCATTTACGTCTTGATGTTTATAATATGCTACAACGTAAGATTCATCATTAATCGTTTTTACCGCTACTAATGTAGTTTCGACTTCAGAATAGGAATCAAGCTTTTCTTGAATTTCATTTAATTCAATTCTAAATCCCCGAATCTTTACTTGGCTATCTCTACGTCCTTTGTAGAGTATTTCTCCATTACTTTGACGAACAGCAAAGTCTCCTGTTTTATACCACTTCTTTTGTAAACGATCTACAAACAATACTCGTTTTGTTAACTCCTCTTGATTTAAATATCCTCTCATGACCCCTTGTCCACCAATATAAATTTCACCTATCTGTCCATCTGCAACTTCTACCTGGTCCTCAGAAAGGATTGAAATTTCGACATTACTTATTGGTTTTCCAATAGGGATCACACTTGTATCTTCATCTTTCACCTCATGACAAATTGCAAAGGTCGTACACTCTGTTGGCCCATATCCATTAATTATTGAGACATCTTGAAGGGATTGCTTCAACTTCTTCACATGGGAAGTAGAAATCTTATCTCCACCCACTACGAGTTTCTTTAACCCTTCGAATATCATTGGATCCTCATCAACAATGGCATGGAAAAGACCTGTTGTGAAAAAGGCAACATTCACCTTACCAATCGTTATCGCCTCCTTCCAATCATCGAAGGAAGTAAATTCATTAGCCATTAAGAACAGTGTCGCTCCGTTTAATAAGGCTCCCCAAATTTCATAGGTAGCTGCATCAAAGCAAGGATTAGAGAACTGAGCAACTATATTAGACTCGTCTATTTTAATGGTGTCAGAATTAAGAACAAGATTAGCAATACTACTTTGTTCAATCATAACGCCTTTAGGCTGTCCCGTTGTGCCAGACGTATAGATGACATAGGCAAGGCTGTTTGTGGTTGAACGATTCACTGGTTTTACCTTCATTTGGCTAAGTTCATCTAGATCAAAATAAATAGGTGAAATCCCCAATTCAACTAGTTTGTTATGCTCCATACCATTTGGTAGAAAAACGCTCATTTTAGTATCTGCAATCATATACTGCAATCGACTGTTTGGATACTTTTCGTCTAACGGAACATAGCAGCAACCAGACTTCATAATAGCCAACATCCCTACAATAAGTTCAATCGAACGTTGGCTAGGAATTCCTATCATAGCTTCCTCTTCAGTTCCTAAATCGATGATCTTCTGTGCGAGATGATTGGATAGATGATCAAGCTCTTCATAGGTTACGGATCTATTTTTTTCACGAATAGCCACTTTTTGGGGATGAGCTATAACTATATTAGAAAAAGCCTCTGTTACCGATATTAATCCACTTGCTGTAATCATTTTGCTCATTACCACACCTCAACTCTCATATCATTTAGTAATTGTCCAACGGTCATTGATTCATCTTCTATTAATTTCGTAATGATCGTTTGTATTGCATCCATAAACCGGACGATTTCACTCTCTTCATACTTATTTTCTTTATAGATTAACTTATAATGAAGTTGTGATCGTACGATAGCCGCAGAAAAGGTTAGATCAAAATTTGTTGACTCTTCTCCAGAGAAGTTCTCAATCACGATGTCCGAATCAGTTACTTGTTCTGTGCTCGGATAATTTTCAAAAACAAAAATTTGCTGAAATAAATCCTGAACCCAGGAAACGTCACCGTACCTTTTTATATCCGGTAATGAACTACTTTCGAATTCTCTCATTTGAAGTTGTTTCATTTGAACAGTAGTTAAATACGATTTGACATTCTCATTACGATCAATGTTTAACATGAATGGTAATGTATTAATTAGCAAACCTACAGCTGATTCAATATGAGGGATACTAAGATTTCTTCCAGAGCTTGTCACACCATAACAAATGGACTCACTCTCACTAAAACGAGACAGTACCATGCCCCATACCCCTTGAATAACCGTATTGACTGTTTTCCTATGCCGCCTTGCATACTCTATAACTTTTTCTGTCAAATTTTCTTCCAGGTGATACTCAATGACTCGGTCTTTTGATCCTGAGTCAGTTTCCTTTTTCTTACCTAGAAACGGGGTGACTTCACCTATATTTTTGAGTTCATTCTTCCAGAATAGAGCCTCCGCTTTTTTGTCAACAGATTGAATGTGTCTCATTACTTGCTTATAAGCAAGTCTGTGCTCTCCAGTATCTTTGGCTACGTTCATTGGATTGCGATAATATTCAAGAAAATGATTCATTACCACTTGTAGACTCCAGCCATCAAGCAATGCATGATGATGTGTCCATATAAATGTAAAACGCTGATTTGGCAGGAGAGCGATTGTTATATTCATTAGTGGTCCATTCTCAATATCGAATTGCTTATTCCTATTTTGGACTAACAATTTATCAAGCTTCTCTTGCAGCTCTTCACCTGAAAACATTGATATATCGACATGACGAAAGACATAATAGCTATCACTAAGAATAAGTTGGTAACGGTCCCCGGTTTGATTCCTTCTGAATACCGAACGTAGTACATCAAACTTTCTTGCCGTTTCATTCCATGCTTCTTCAAGAAGGTTAAGGTCAATATTTCCTTTGATATCAAAGGAGACCTGTGAAATATACTCAGAACTTTGAATCATCTCGCTATGGAATAGCATCCCCTCTTGAAGAGACGTCACTGGGTAAATTTCTTCTATATTGGGAAACTTTTTAATAAAATAATTTATCGAGCTTTCTTCAACAATCTGATCTGTCTCAAAGTCCGTTTCCACAATCGCATTAGATAAACCAAGATCCCCCGTTAACAGCTTCGTAACTAAGGACTCCATTTCACTACATACCGCTTGAAAGTTGCTATTGCGCCCATCTCCCATTACATTCAATGTCAATCTATCATTGATGATACTGGCGACGATATTTATTTTGTACGGGAAAACATAGTTCTCATCTAGATTGCTACTTTGAGTTTGTTCCATATCATCTACGTTGTTAAATTGCCCTAAATAATTGAAGCTGACAAGACTTCTTGGGTAATTTAGATCCTGTTTAGAAAGATACTTAATGATTCCAAAATCTAACCCTTTATTTGGTACATCTCTCAATCTTTTTTTCGTGTTTCTTAGGGTTATTCCAAACGACGGTCCTGCTTCCAATCTTACCGGGTACATCGTAGTAAACCAACCTACAGTTCTAGTCAAATCAAGATTATCAGAAATTTGCTCTCTACCATGTCCTTCTAGGTCAACCCAAAACTGGTCTATCCCCATTTGACTCGATAGTCCAGTTGCTATGACAGATAATAGCAATTCATCAATAGTTGTTTTATACTTTCTTAACGTATTTTTTAGAAGGTTTTGAGTTTGTTCGACATTCGCTTCAATGGTATATCTGTGTTCTCCATTACAATACTCTCCTAAATCTTGTATATGAGAAGAAACCGTTTGATTCATTTCGTTTTTCCAATACTCAACAATATCTGATGTTAGTTCATTCGCTTGATAATCCTTAAGCGTCTTAGACCACTGTTGAAATGAGGTTGTTTTTAAAGGTAAGGACAAGGTTTGCTTATTCGTAATCTGTTGATAGCATTTCTCAAAATCTTCAAGAAGGATTCGCCAAGAAACACCATCAATAAGTAAGTGGTGGCTCACCCAAAACATTCTTACTTGACGTTCATCTCTAAACAGCAGAACCTTCATCAGTGGACCATGAAAAATGTTAAGACTTCTCTGCGCTTCGTCCTCTAGTTTTTTTATCTCTATCAAACACTCACCATCTCTAATATCAGAAAAAGAATAATCATTCACTTCAAAAGCTGTATCAGCCTCTCGAATAATCCCTACATAAGAGTCATCTTGCCTTTCAAATACGGTTCGTAACCCATCATGATGGTCGACTAATGTCCGGATAATCTCTCTGTATTGCTCCGTTGTTAGTTGGTGATCCTTACTTATTACAATAGACTGATTCCAGTGGTGTATATTCTGATGGGTTTCATTGAAAAACCAGGATTGAATCGGATTTAACGGAACATGGCCTGATACTAGATCCTGTGAAACGACACTTTGAGTTGTTTCACCTACAACGGTCGCCAGTTCACGAACAGTTTGAGATTCAAATAAATCTTTAGGTGTTATAAATAGACCCTGTTCTTTTGCTGCTGAACAGATTTGAATACTAACAATCGAGTCACCGCCACACTCAAAAAAGTTATCATTCGGTCCAATGAGTGAATCACCAAGAACCTCCCTCCATATACTAAGAAGCTCTGTTTCCGTTTTTGATAATTCGGTAACGGTTTGGAGCGCCGTCTCGCGATCTTTTGCGTAATCTGCCCATTTCGGTAATGCCTTTTTATCTATCTTTCCACTCGGTGAGAGAGGAAATTTCTCAAGCTTGATAAAATAAGAAGGAATCATGAAGCTCGGTAAAATTGCCCGTATTTTTTTTCTAATCGCTTCTTCGGTAACCTCTGACGCGGTTGTATAGTAAGCTATCAACTTTTTTGACCCATTTTTATCTTCCATAACTGTTACAACACTATTTGTAATTTCATCAATCTGAAGAAGGGCCATGTTTACCTCTGATAATTCGATCCGATATCCTCTTACTTTCACTTGATCGTCTGCTCTTCCTACATATATAAGCTCTCCAACATTACTAAATTTAACTAGATCACCAGTCTTATATAATTTTTCAGTAGGATTATATGGATTGACGACAAATCGTTCATTGGTCAATTCTTCCTGATTTATATACCCCCTTGCTATACCAAGCCCCCCTACATACAGTTCACCTATTGATCCGATCGGCATTAGATTTAGATGTTGATCTAATACAAGCACATTTGTATTCGTTATCGGTTTTCCAATTGGGACAACATGTGCACCCTGGATATCCTCGTTCGGTAGAAATAGTTTATAACTAGTACACACGGAGTACTCCGTAGGTCCATAGGCATTAAAGAAGGTGATCTGTTTAAATTTTGAAACCAACTCAACCGTGCATTCGGAACCTGCTGACCCTAACACCTTAATGCTATTTAATTGATCAATTGGTAGCTCTTTTAAAATAGCTGGCGGCAAAATAATATGAGTAATTTCTGCTACTTTTATTTGATCAACAAGCTTGTCCATATCAAATTGGTTTTCTTTATCAAAGCTTATATGAAGCTCCGCGCCAAATAGCAGAGTGCTAAAAATCTCAATAACAGATGAATCGAAGTTAAAGGTAGCAAATTGCAACAATTTAGCTGATGAGTCTAAGCATAGCATCTTATTTTGGCTATATACTAAATTAATAATCCCTTTATGCTCAAGCATAACTCCCTTGGGCCTACCTGTTGTCCCTGACGTATAAATTACATAAGCCAAATTGGTGTTCTCAGACATATCAATATTAGTTACATCTAGTGTCTCTGATTCAGCTTCAACTGCTTCAAGAAAGATAAATTCAGAGCTAGCAAGTAGTTCACTTTTACCGAACTCTTTGTTGGTTAAACAGTAGGAAAGAGACGAATCTTCTATTATGTAACTTAAGCGATCTACTGGATAATGAGGGTCTAACGGAACATAAGCTGCCCCTGCCTTTATGACAGCTAGCATACCAATGACCATATCAATCGATCGGTTAACATAAATTCCTACCTTTTCTTCTTTGCTAATGCCCTTTCCTAATAAGTAGTGTGCAAGCTGATTACTCTTTTGATTCAACTTCTCGTAGGTGATTGATTTCGTACCATCCACCACCGCTATCTTATTAGGGTACTGTCTAACCATTTTAACGAAAGCTTCCGGAATCGTATCTCCCATGGCCTCAAACATCACTTGCTCTCCTTGCCATTCCTCCAATAACAGCTGCTCCTGCCGCTCACTAATAGCAGGTACTTGATATATTGGAAGTTCTGGCATATCAATAAATCTCCTTATCCAAGCTAGGAAATTCTCGCTTAATTGCTGAATTGTTTCCTCTTGAAAGATCTCTGACTGATACTCAAAGGCAAGTAACAGTCTTCCATCATGTTCCTCAGCAGCTAAACTCAAGTCAAACTTTGCTTTTTGAGACTTTAGTATTTCTGATGTTATAGCAATATACTCACTTTGAAAACTTACTGCATTGTTTTGTAAAATAAAAGCTGTTTGAAACAATGAGGTACTAATTGAGCTTCTTTCAGGGTTGAGCGTTTCAACGATTTTATCTAACGGCATTTGTTGATGGTCATATACATCAATAATATGTTCAACATTTCTTGCCAAGATCGCCTCAAAAGTATCGTTAGAATTGGCCTTTAATCGAAACGGTAACGTATTAACAAAATACCCAATGGTCCTCTCTGTTCCTTCAATGAGGCGATTGGCTAACGGACTTCCTACAATCACCTCATCTTGTCCTGTGTACCTGATTAAAAATGTTTGATACATGGTAAGTAATGTCATATATAATGTAGAGTTTCTGTCAAGTGACATGCTCTTTAACCGTTCTAGCTCTTCTTTCTTTACTTCTACGATCATGCTACTTCCTGGATTTGTGGTGTCCTTTAAACGAGGGCTATCTAAAGGCAACTCTAACTTCGGTAAGTCTCCCGATAAATTGTCTTTCCAAAACTCCATTTCCTCTTTCCCATGAACTTCTAACCATCTTCTTTGTTTGGCTGCGACATCCTTATATTGTTTAAAATCAATATTGAGATTGGGGTTCGTTTTGTTCATCAAACTATCATATATTGATAACCATTCATCCCAAAAAATCCCTACAGACCAGCCATCAAAAACCAAGTGATGGATATTTACATAAAGGACATAGTCAGAGTCACATAATTTGACCAGTTTCACTACCAAAAGAGGACCTTCCTCAACGTCAAATGTCATAGTCTGGAGATCTTCTTCGATGTTTGAAAGAAAGGCTAATTGCAGTTCTTCTGTCAGATTTCCTATATCTTCTTCACATAATTTAATAGAAACATCTTCTCTAATTTCCTGAAATCCCTTTCCTCCTTTTTCTCGTACGACCGTCCTTAAACTTTCATGCCTTTTTATCACTAAATTCAGTGCCCTTTCTAACAGGACGGTGTCTAATTTCCCTTTCACCCGATACTTTTGGGGAATAGTATAACTCGTTACATTACCAAGTTTTTCGTTAAACCATAAAGCTTCTTGATTACTTGAAAGGACATACTGTGTTCCCTCGCTACAACTTTCATCCCTTCCCTGACCATCAACCATCGTAGACAGGTAGGTAGATAAAGAATTTACACTCGAGTGCTCAAATACTGCTTTCAAAGTGATAGCGTTCTTATTCTTATAAATCTTGTTTAACTTCGATACGACTTTCATCGCAGTGATCGAGTGACCACCCAGTTCAAAAAAGTCAGCATTAGGATCTATATGCTCTATTGCTAATACTTCTTCCAATACTTGTTTGACCGAAACTCTTATCTTCTCTTCTAATGTTGAATTAGAAGTAAGCATAGGTGAAAACAACTTCCTACTTAGTGATGCTAAAGTAGAATTTTCAAATAACTCTTTTAATGTAAGTTTGACATTAAGCTTTTTATTTACCCTAGAAACAAACTTCATCGCTTTTATGGAATGACCACCGATTGAAAAAAAGTCAGCATCTGGATCACATTCCTCATTAGGGAAGAACTCAAGCCATATTTCCTTTAAAGGTTCATGAACGAATGAGGTTAACATCGCATCAGATTGGTCCAAATCACACTCATTTCTTCGATTAACAGGAAATGAAGTTAATAAGGTTATATCTTTAACAGTAGAGACCTTTTTTACTTGGTTAGCAATCTCCATAAATGCTTCTTGAATGGCCTCGGCAAGAGCTGGTTCTATAAACTGGAGATGAAAAGATAGCTTACAGAATATCGCTCCTTTGTTATCTTGAGCTTGCAGTGACAATGGAAAACTATGCGTCTCTGAACCTCCTTGGATTTCCCAATCAAGCTCAATATCTGAATCTTTAGCCGCCTCTGGATAATTTTCATAAACAAAAAGAGTTTCAAATAGAGGGTCTTCTTTCCTTATATTGGTATACTGTTTAATATCAACAAGTGAGATTTGAGAGTATTCTAACATGTGATTTAATGTGTTTTGAGATTCTTTCAACACATTTTTGATGCTATCGGTTTCTTTGATCTCTGTTATTACCGGTAGTGTATTTATAAGCAACCCAACAATTTCTTCGGATCTAGATAGCTGTGACGATCGACCTGAACTGACTATCCCAAAGACGATCTTTTCTTTTTGTGATATCTCCTTCAAAACGATCGACCATATTACCTGCAGCAATACATTAACAGTTACATGATTCATTGCTGCGAATTCTCGTAACTCTCTACTCAATTCTTGATTTACTTCCCAAAAAATATGACTATCCTTTTGTTCTACTTCCACATCTGACAATGCTGGAAATGTAATAGTGGGGCGATCTAACCCCTTTGCCTTTTCCTTCCAAAAAGTAGCCAAATCCTCTTTATTGACTTTATTCATATGACGAATGAAATCGCCATATTGTCTTGGCTTTTCAGCAAGATCTCTGACATCAGCTTGAACAATCTGACCATATCGCTCAAATAGTTCATTGATCACAATGCTCGTGCTCCAGCCATCTAAAATAATATGGTGGTGAGTCCAAATCAATGTAAAAAGCTTTTCTTCCATTTTCACCAAATGAAGCTTCATCAAATTCGAGTTATTAACATCCATTTCTTTGCTCTTGTGAGAGATTCGATCTAACTCTTTCAGCTTCTCCTCTGAAGTAAAGGCCGTGACATCTACTAGCTCGGGTTGATAGTCAAGTTGATCGAATACTACTTGAACGTTATTTTCAACGTTCTCTGTTATTAGCCTCATTCTAAGTGCCTCATGACGTTCAATAACGTGATTCCAAGCCGCAAACAACGCATCTACATTCAATGAACCAGCTATTTTTATTTTCATTTGAGAAATGTATAGGTGCTCGCTATAATCCTTCATTTCGAGTTCATAAAGAATTCCCTCTTGAAGCGGTGTTAATGAGTAGATATTTTCTATTGATTTTTTCATTTTGTCCCTCCCATTTCTCTCGTTAACTTTGATACGAGTAATTAGTTATTCGAATTTAAGATATGAAGTAAATCATCTTCCGTAATGACCGCATCTGGAAAGTCACTTTCTATCAGGGAGTTTTGGACTATGTCGGGGTCCTTTAGCTCCGCTACAATATTTTGAGCAGTTTCAACGAGAAGCGATATTTGATCCTCCGCTACCTTTGAGATGATTTTCATGTGGAGCCTGTCATTCTGAACAAAGGCTAGAATGTGAAGTCTTGGTTTACTTTCAAACTCACCAAAATCCGAGCTAACCGATGATTCTATTTGAGAATCGAGTCGCCCCAAATAATTGAATGTCATAAAGATATCCGGATCTTCTAACAAGACAGGAGTTGCATATTTGATTAGGCCGTAATCAAACCCTTTGTTCGGAATTTCTCTAATGGTATTCTTAGTATTTTTCATGGTAGTGGCAAAAGCGTTATCTGTCTCCAATAAGATTGGGTAAATTGTTGTAAACCAGCCAACGGTTCTTGTTATATCTATTGTGTCATCGACAATTTCTCTTCCATGCCCTTCTACCTCTATCCAAAAACGACGAACGTCAAAAGCCTGTCCCATACTCTTTGCAACTAAAGTCAACAATACTTCTTCCACAGTTGCTTTAGACTGACTTGTTAATTCCTGAACGAAAAATGTTGTTTCATCTTCACTGAATATTAGTTCTCTTGTTTTCTCTGTTTTTTCAGTCATATGATCCACTAGTCTAAAAGGGGAAACATTACTATTAAGCTTATTAGTCCAATAGTTAATAGTATCTTGGGCTAGGACTGAATGAATATATTTCTTTAGGTAATTAGACCAATCTTTATATGATGAAGTTCTAGGTGGTAGATTAGTTGGTTGATTATTTAACACTCGATCATGAAGATGGTGGAAGTCTTCAAGCAAGATTCTCCAGGAAACCGCGTCTACAACAAGATGATGGATTACCCAGAAAAAGCGATACTGATGGGCTTGTTCTTTTAACACGAGCATTTTCATAATCGGGCCATTCTCGATGTTCAAAGATTCTTGGATAGCTATTTCCCATTCATTTCTTTTTCTGATTCGAGCATCCTTATCAAGAAGATGAACATCTTCATAGATCAGTTCCCATGTCTTATGTTCAGAATCAATTAGGCCGAAATAATGCTCGTCTTTCTTCTGAAATAGGGTTAATAATCCGTCATGATGGTCGACAATTTCAGCTAGAATTCGTTCCAGTTTTTCTTTTGAAGCACACTCATTTTTGTAGAAGACTAGCGATTGGTTCCAATGATGGAGCGATGTCGAGTGTTCTTTGAAAAACCATTCTTGAATAGGAATGAGCTCAATACGCCCTCGTGTTTCTAAAGGCTGAATAATTGATCTATTTTCAGCGTGTAAACTGGCTGCTAATTCAGCTACAGTCTGATGTTCGAAAATTGACTTCGGACTAATAGTAAGACCTTCTTGTCGTGCTAATGAGCAAATTTGAATACTTTGAATCGAGTCTCCCCCTAGTTCAAAGAAATTATCATGAATGCTTAGCTGATCCATGCTTAACACTGACTTAAAAATAGTCAAAAGAATTCTCTCGTTCTCTGTCTTAGGCTTTTGGACTACCTTTTCCACTTTTGTAGTAGGTTCAGGAAGTTTAGTCGTATCTACCTTCCCATTTGCATTCAACAGGAAGGAATCAACCTGTAAAACAAAGGATGGAATCATGTAAGCAGGCAAACTCTCTTTTAGAAATGCCTTAATTTGTCCTGTATCCATTTGTTCAGTTGATGTAACATAAGCAATTAACTGCTTGACATAGTTTGCATTCTCGCGAATTTTAATAAATGCATCATTTATTAACGGATGTGCCTTGAGTTTGATCATGATCTCATCAATCTCAACTCGAAACCCTCTGATTTTGACTTGATTATCCGTTCTTCCCTGAAACAACAACTGACCAGTTGTTGTGTATTTAGCAAGGTCTCCACTACGATACAGACACTCACCTAGTCTAAAAGGGTGTTCAATAAACTTCTCTTTCGTTAATTCATCATTATTATGATAACCTGCTGCTAACCCTTCGCCCCCTATGTACATTTCACCAGTTGCACCGATAGGCACTAACTGTTTCTCACTATTTAATAAATAGACGTTCGTATTAAGGATTGGTTTTCCAATAGACACTTTACCCCTAGTTGCATCAAAATCGTTAGATGCCTCAAACATCTCAAACGTTGTCCATACAGAGTACTCGGACGGTCCATATGCGTTGTAAAAATTCACATGCTGATATTTCTTCACTAGCTCTACCGGACATTCAGACCCAGCAGATCCAACAAACTCTACTTCAGAACTTTCAATATTTAACTCCTGCAAAACTGCTGGTGGTAGGACAAGATGGGTTAGCTTTTCTTTTTTTATTTGCTTTTCAAGTTGAATTACATCAAACATATCTTCTTTGTTATTCCCGATATGTAGCTCTGCCCCATTTAACAAACTTCCAAATATCTCGTATACAGAAGCATCAAAGTTATAGGTAGCAAACTGCAATACTCTTGATGATTCATTAAGATGTAAATATTTATGCTGACTTCTAACCAAATTTACGATCCCTTTATGCGGAAGCATAACTCCTTTAGGTCTTCCCGTCGTTCCAGACGTATAGATTATGTAAGCTAAATCTGTTGGGTCAAGCCCTGTATGATCAATGACGATATCTTCATAACGAACAGACGTAAGATCAATCACATGAGGGATCGTTTTAATCGCCCCTTGCTGTCTCTGATCAGTTATACAAACAGACAAGGTCGAATCCTGAATAATATATTCCAATCGCTCACTCGGTAGAGAAGGATCTAGTGGTACATAAGCACATCCAGCTTTCATAATTCCTAGCATACTTACAACCATATCAATTGATCTTGTTACGTGAAGCCCTACCTTTTTCGAGCGTTTGTCTACTACCTTTTTCACTAAATGCGCTATGCTATCAGACTTCTTATCCAAATCGTAATACGTTATTTCTTCCCCGTTATCATAAATAGCGATGCTGCTAGCACGTTCTTTTACAACCCGTTTGAACATGGAGATAACCGTCTCATTGGCGTAACCATTAGATAACTCTCCTTGCCAACTTGATAACAAATCCAACTGATCATCATCTAAATATTGCAATTGTCTGATCGGTGTTTCGTTATATTGACAAATTTGATATAGCCATTTTTCAAAGCTCTTCATAAGTCTCCTTACCGTCTCTGGTAGAAAGAGCTCATCTGAGTATTCAAATTCAAGAATTATTTTTTGAGATTTCTTTACTTTAATCGTTAGGTCATAATTAGAGAAAGGAATATCAAAATCTTCTTTTGTTAAAGTAAAATATGAATTTTTAAACTGACCATCAAAGCTTTCTTCCATTGCCAGCGCTGTCTGAAACAATGGAGAATAACTTAGCTCCCGATCTGGATTAATAATTTCTACGATCCTATCAAAGGGGTAAGCCTGATACTCAAGTACTTCCAAAATTTGTTGCTGATTCCTAGTTAAAATATGTCGGAAAGATTTAGTTGGATCTACTTTTAACATAAATGGCAATGTGTTCACAAAGCAGCCAATCACCTTAGAAAATTCCTCTTGAACTCGATTGGCCACTGTACTCCCAACAACAATCTGCTGATTCCCTGTAAACTGAGCTAAAAATACTTGATAGGCTGTCAACATAAATGCATAGAGCGTTGTCCCACTTTGTTTCAAGGTACGATCTATTAACACTTGAAGATCCTTGTTAATTTCTAGTTCCAATCTATCTCCCGAAAAAGAAGGAGATTTTGGTCTTGAGAAATCATAAGGCAATTCTAAACTTGTCTCTCTCTCCTTGAAGTAATCCTCCCAGAATTCTTTTAGAATAGAGTCATTCTGTTTAACCCATTCCTTATGCCACAACGCATAATCTAAATACTGCATCTCTAAAGGTAGAGAAGTGTCTGTTCCATCTGTCCTAGAGATTCTTGCATACGCTTCAGTTAATTCTTGAAAAAAGGTTATATATGAGATCCCATCAAAAATAATATGATGAAAGTTACACACTAAATAATAAAATTCCTCTTCTATTTGGAAAATCTTCAGCGTAAATAATGGACCTGAGTCTAAATGAAAGTTTCTTCTTACTTCTTTATTAAGATAGTCAGCAACCTTCTTAGAAGAGACTTCTAGTTCATCTTCTCGCAAATCTCCATAAGCAATCGTATTTCTTCTAAACTTGTTCACGACTTGTCGTATTTGATGGTTTTCCTCTATAAAGGTGGTTCTTAAGCTTTCATGTCTCTCCACTAAAGAATCGAGGGCTTTTTGTAGAAGATCGACTTTTACTATGCCATTTAAGCGGAACTTAAATGGCATAGTATAAAGCATCTGATTGTCTTCTAATCTATCGAACAAATACATCCGATCTTGATTATGAGAAAGATCTCCCGAGATTGCCCCACGTTTAACAGGTTTTACTTTATCGTCTTCTCTCATACTAATAACCATATCGATAAAGCTTGCTAGTTTTTCAACGCTTGTTTGAACCGTCACTACTTCCATCGTTAATTGGATTCCAAACTCATTTTGAGTAAGCGTGAAAAATGCCTCTTGCTCCGCATACGTTTTTAGATGATTTCTAAGGTCATCTGTAAGTGCTAAAGGAGCATCCATCATTCTTGATAACATGGTCAAAAGCTTCTCTTGAGTTCTCGTCATTATTCTGTTCACCTCATTTATGGCAGCTTTGATTAATATCACCTAATTGCTTGATCAATAGCGAAAGCTCCTCAATAGTGGGATGTTCAAACAATACTCTGATTGCTAATTTAACACCTAGGTTATTCTTCACCATTTGAATAAATTGCATGGCTAAAAGAGAATTACCTCCAAGGTCAAAAAAACTAACTTTTCGATCTACACTCTCCTCTCCTAAAATTTCTTTCCAAAACTCTATCAGTTTTTTTTCAATTGCTTCAGTCTTACTTTCGGTAATTATCTCCATAGTTTTTTCTCCTCACTTAACTTTTAAATTTTCAAGTAGTTGACTTAAGATTTGATTAAACGTTGAAATAATGAAAGACCTTCCTTTTGCATCAATGGCTACCTCGTTAAATTTAATTTGAACGCTCTTACGAGGAGTAACAACAATGACTATTGGATAATGAGTTGTTTCTCTTCCTTCTATTAAACTCACACTCAGTTCATCTGTACTCACTATTGACATTGGATAATTTTCAAAAGCATACAATGAATCAAACAAGTGCTCCTGTGAATGAGCCCATTCTTGAATTTTAGATAAAGGTGTATTTTCAAAGGCACTTACATCTATTAATTCGTGCTGTACTTCTTGCAATAGCTCCGTATACGTCTTCTCTTGATTAATAGTCTTGATAAAAGGAATTGTATTAATAAATGGTCCAACCATCGTATCAATCCCTTGAATCGGAAGATTCCTCCCAGAAGTTACCATTCCGCAACAGACCGTGTCTCTTCCTTTAATTCCTCTCAAGGTTGCAAGCCAAATGGTTAAGAAGAAAGTATTGACCGTAATCTTATTCTCCTGGCAGTAACGTTGAACCAACATAGATAGTTCATGATCTAACTCTTTCGTATACACGTATTCAACATAATTCTCACCGGCAAACAAGTCTAATGAAGAAGAGGTACTTTGTAATTGTTGAAGCTTTCTGTTCCAATAATCTTGCAGTTGTTCTTGATCCATATACCTTTTCATATAATCAACGTACGATTTGAAAGGGGCTCCTGCTGCTTGAGATGATACCTTTTCTTTATACGAATCGAAAATTTCATTAATTACCATGGAATAGCTCCAACCGTCCATAATCATATGGTGAAATGTCCATATTAATTGATATTGCTGTTCGCCTGACTTAACAATTAAGAAACAATTGATTCGATTGCTCTCAATGTCAATTTTTTTGTACTGACTCTGCACCAATTGTTCTAAATTCAAAGGTGAATTCCACAAATCGACATAGTCAATATCAATATCCACATATTTTAATAACACCTGATGAAAGTTCCCTTTTTTATCGGAATGAAATTCCGTCTTAAAAATATCATGCTTTAACATTGTTCTCGTTATGGCATTTTTTAGTTTTTCAATATTCAATTGCCCATCTAGGCCAAAGCGAAGCTGTACAGTATACTGACTACTGTCACTATCAAATAAACTATGGTACAACATTCCTTTTTGGGTTGCTGTTAAGTCATACACATCTAAAATTTGAGATTCAGGTATTGAACCATATGAAACGTCCGATATTTCTTCAGCTTCTCTATTCTGCTCAGCCTCTTCTCTTAAGCTATAAAGCAATTTTTGTAATTGATTCTTTACATAACTTTCAAAGTCCTCTTGAACAAAATATCGATTGAAATTGACTCTTATTTCCTGTTGATCATCAACAAGTAATAATTCAATATCTATTTCATGCTCAGTATAGGAGTTCTCTTGAATATCTTGCTCACTGAAAAAGTTTATTTCCGTTGCATGCAACTTTTTGCTTTTTTGAAATTTTCCTAAGTTATTGAAGCTTAGTATCGGTTGGTTCAGTTCAGTCCATCGATCCTTTAGCATGCCATAATCAATACCTTTATTTGGCATAGTTCTTAACTTTTTTCTTGTGTTAAATATAGTCTCGGACAATGAATCTTTCTTCTCTAAGTAGATGGGATACATCGTTGTAAACCACCCTACGGTTCTTGATAAATTCACATCATCAAACAATTCTTCACGACCATGGCCTTCTAGTGTAAAGTGAACATTTTTTTTATTAAAATACTCACCAAGCATGGTTGTAAAAACAGCTAGATACACTTCATCAACTGTTACGTTATAAGCCTTTGTTATATCGTTATAAATTGCATGAGTGAGTTCTTGATTTAACGTTAAAGCAAAGGATCCCCCAGCATAATCAGTTGTAGTCTTGACCAACTGATGATCATACTTCTTGCTGCATTCATCCTCCCAATATTTCTTAATATTATTCGGGATTCGTTCCTTATAATCTGCTAATTTATTTGCCCACCTTTTAAATGATGTTGTTTTGTTAGACAGTCTAGGTTCTTCACTATTTAAGACAGACATATAGAGCTGATCAAAGTCTTCTAGTAGAATCCTCCAAGAAACACCATCTACAATTAAATGGTGAACAACCCAAATGATTGTATGCTCATCCTCACTTGTTTTAATACAAACCACTCTCATTAGTGGTCCGTTTGTAATATTTATTCCTTTTTGAGCTATTTCTTCTTGCCGAGAAATTTCTCGTAGGATCTGCACCTCATGTAAATTAGAAAGATCCATGTATAAAGCCTGCCAAAATGCTTGGTGTTTCTCCACTGTTTCCACTGTTGAAAACTCTTCACTGGCTGAAAATCCCGTTCTAAAGGCATCATGATGCTTTACTAACTGTGCAACAATCTGATTTAGTTTGTTTTCATTTATAGCTTGATAGCCTTTTAACGTAACGGATTGGTTCCAGTGGTTATAATTGTCAATATTTTGAGAAAAAAACCACTTTTGAATCGGTGTTAACGGTGCCTGTCCATAAACGTCTGATTCTGTTATTTCGTTGTCTTCCTGCCACTTGACCACCTTAGCAAGCTCTTCAATGCATTGTTTCTCAAAAATATCTTTAGATGTAATAAGAAGATGTTCTTTTTTTGCAAGGGCACAAATTTGAATACTTAAGATAGAGTCCCCACCACATTCAAAAAAATTATCAGAAGTGGTCATGTTTTGTTTGTTTAGGACATATCCCCAGATTTTTAATAATTTCTGTTCAATCATATTTATTGTTTTCTCTTTAGGTGTTCGTTCTGGATGTGATTTCAGATCAGGTAGGCTTCTCATATCGATCTTTCCATTTGTTGTGAGCGGGAATGAATCCAACCTAATAAAAACAGACGGAATCATATAATGAGGCAGGCGCTTATTCAATTGTTCTTTGATGTTATCTTCTGCTATCTCATTATCTGAAATGAAATAGGCATAAATACGTTTTGATTGTGCTTGATCTTTAATGGTAACTATGCAATCTTTAATTCCATCAATTTTTTTAAGAGCTGCATTGATTTCACCTAGTTCAATTCGATAGCCTCTAATTTTCACCTGGTCATCTGCTCTTCCTATAAATAGCAAATCCCCATCCTCAGTAAATTTAACTAAATCCCCAGTTTTATAGAGTTTTTTTGTGGGATTAAAAGGGTTTGGAACAAAGCTCTCTATGTTTTTTTCTGGATTGTTAATATACCCTCGTGCAATTCCTTTACCTCCAATATATAATTCTCCCACTTGTCCCTTTGGAGTCAGTTTCATCCTTGAATTAAATACATATGTCTCTACATTTAAAATTGGCTTTCCAATCGGAATCACCTTATTATCATTTGGACGTATTTTATGAGCTGTTGAAACAACTGTCCCCTCTGTAGGACCATAGTTATTATATAGATTAAAATTTAATTCAGTAGGGATTGTTTTCAAACGGTCTCCACCAGTAAGGATGCTCCTAATTGAATCTGGGAATTTCATTTCATTAATAAATAATTGTTCAAGAAGCCCTGTAGAAAAAAATGCAATTGAGACCTTCTCTTTTTCCAATTTTTCAGAAAGTACTTCTACATCAAGTAAATCAAAGTAATCTAAAATCACAAGCTTATTGCCATTAGTTAAGTAAGGGAACATTTCCCATATTGAGGCATCAAAAGAAGCACTCGAAATAAGTAAGGCAGCATCTTCCTCTGTAACTGAATAGTAATTGATATGCCAATCACATAAATTGGCAAGGCCTCTATGTTCGATCATTACTCCCTTAGGTTTTCCCGTAGTTCCCGAAGTGTAAATAACATAAGCTAAATTTGTTTCGGAAAGTCTTCTTGACTGGAATTCATTAACTTCACCTAGATTAGGAACCTCGTCTATAACGATAAGTTGCTTATCATCGCCTGGATAACTAAGGTCTACATTATTAGTTATGCAATACACAATTTTAGAATCCTCAATCATATGAATAAGTCGAGCTTCTGGTTGTGAAGGATCTAACGGAACATATCCTGCTCCCACTTTCATAATGGCTAGAACAGATGATATCATTGCTATAGAACGTTCCATAAAAACGCCGACTTTGTCTTCCTCACAAACCCCATTATGCTGTAAATAATGTGCAAGCTCATTCGCCCTCTTATTCAATTCTCGGTACGTTAATTGCTCTTCTCCATGAACGACTGCTATGTCTTCAGGCCTACTCTCGACTTGTTGTTCAAAACGAGTAATGACATCGTCAAACGAACGCTCCTCACCTTCATCTTGATCTCTGTTATTAGTCGCTAGTGCTAACATTGCGTGTAATTGTGCTGATTCTAAGTATGACAAATTTTTTAATTGCGTTTCTTCGTCACAAGTGATTTCATGTAACCAGTGTTTGAAATTAGTAGCCATTCTCTGAATGGTTGCCTTTTTAAACAAGGATTGGTTATATTCAAAAGAGATCACCAAATCCTCATTATTTTGTTCTGCTTGTACAACCAAATCAAAAATGGCTTTATACGTATCGACCTGTCTCGGTTGTAATTGAACGGTGTCGTACGTTAACTTTTCCATTTCGTTATTTTGTAAGACAAACACTGTTTCAAATAATGGTGTTGAATGAATCGAGCGATCACTTGCAGCGTACTTCATAATTTGTTCTGTCGGTAAGTTTTGGTGATCAAATACATTGGTGATATTCTTAATATTTCTCCTTAACACATCTGTAAATGTTTCTTCTTGATTGATATGTAACTTAAAAGGTAATGTATTGACGAAATAGCCTATTAACCCCTCTGTATCAGCATGATTCCTTTTCGCTAAAGGACTCCCTACCACAATTTCCTCCTGATCAAAATAGACAGATAAAAACGTTTGATAGGCAGATATCAAACTCATAAATAAGGTCGATTTTGTTTTTTGATTAAGCTTTTCTAATTTTTTTTGAATGGCCGTTGGCACAGAAAAACGAATTATATCTGAATCATTTTTATTAGTTGCTGTTTTCGGATGATCGAACTGTAAAAATGATTCCTTTCTCATTGTGGAGATTTCACTACTCCAAAACTCTTGATCCCTTTGACTTATATAGGTTGGTGATGTCTTTTGCCAGTAAGCATAGTCACCATATTGAAGCTTTTCTTCACTATGAGAAGACTGCTTTTCATTATTTAGATTGTCATACATAGTGAACCAAGTGTTAATCAGTAATGGAATCGACCAACCATCGAATATAATATGGTGAATGTTACAAATCAATTGATACTCAGAATTACTCTTCTTTGCTAAAGTGATCGATAATAACGATCCATTTTCAATATCAAATTCTCTAGCAGCTTCTTGTTTCACTAATTCTTCTATCTTCTCTTCTTGCTCTTTGACAGAGCGACTTGATAAATCAACATAGGTAAAGTGATGATAGATCGTCTCATCGTAGACTAAAATCCCTTTCCCCTCTTTCTCCTTAATGGTACTTTTTAATATTTGATGCAAATTACCCATTTTATTAAATGAACTCTCTAAAGACTCCCTATCAATTTCTCCTTTTATATCATAGGAAAATACAATATTATACAGAGACTTATCTTCATTTGTATGATAAATGAACCATAAATTCTCTTGTTCATATGTAAGAGGGTATTCATTCCTTTTCTTTATTTCAATAGGATAATATTCTTGCTTGTCTTCTTGCTTTACTCGTATTTCAATCAAGCTGGCTATCTTTAGTATCGTATCGTTTTCAAGTATCTCTAATGGAGAAAGCTCAATATTAAAAAGGTCCCTTACCTTCACGATCATTTTCATTATCGATAATGAGTTCATTCCTAATGACAATAATGATTGGTTATTTGAAATCCTACCATTTCCTAGAATATCGATAATCACTTTTCTTATCTGCTCGGCTAATTGTTCATCTGCGACTATTGTTTCAGATGGAGTTGGTTCAATAACTGTTTGTTGAAACTTCGGTAATAATTCCTTATTCAATTTCCCGTTTACTGTTAATGGAATTTGGTCAATCTTGATAAAGAAACTTGGAATCATATATGCAGGAATGTGAGTACTTACGACTTCTCGTAAATAACTGGTCGGTAATTCCTCCTCTGCAACATAATATAAAACCAAATGTTTGTCGTTAAAGACAGCATCAGTTATAGCAACTGCATTACTAATTTCCTTAAGTTCATTGTATGCGCTCTCCACCTCACCCAGCTCAATCCTAAAGCCTCTTAATTGGACTTGTTCATCATTTCTAGAGATGTATTGAAGTTCATTGTTATCTAATTGTTTTACTACATCCCCTGACTTATAATACCGTACATTATCAAACTCTTTAAACTTTTTCTCATTCAATTCCGGATTATTATAATAGCCTATAGAAAGACCTTCTCCTGAGATGTACAACTCCCCTTCTACCCCTATAGAAACTTCTTCTTCATACTCATTCATAATTTTAAAATCTAAGTGAGGGAGTACCTTACCGATATTAGTCACACCTTTTTCTACACTACATTTTGTCACTTCTTTAAAAGTGACATGAACTGTCGTTTCTGTTATCCCATACATATTTATTAGTTTTGGTAAGGACTTATTTTCTGGAGAGTACCATGTAGCTAGTTTTTTAAAGTTTAACGCTTCTCCTCCAAAAATTATGTACTTTAAATGTAATTCCTGTTGACGTCTTAAGAGTTCTGTACTTATTTCAAAAAAGGCACTTGGTGTACAATTAAAAACGGTCGTCTTCGTTCGTACCATGAGATCAACAAATGAAATTGGACTCCTACTTTCTTCAAACGAAACAACGATTACTTCACCACCATAGATCCAAGCCCCCCACATTTCCCAAACCGAAAAATCAAAGGCATATGAGTGAAAAAAAGTCCACTTATCTTGGTAGTCGTAATCAAATAAACTCTCACACCCTGAAAATAAACTCATCACATTTCCATGGGTGACACAAACTCCTTTTGGGTCTCCTGTTGAACCAGAAGTAAAAATGATATAAGCAGGGCTTTCCGTTTCGATCGATATATTCAGATTGTTTCCCTCAAATCTTGTTGATCCTTCAATGACTTGAGCACTCGTCACATGTTGACAATTTACTGTTGTTCCTTTGTCTGTAATGAGTAATTTCAACTCTGAGTTCTTAATAATATGTTTAACTCGTTTAGCTGGGCTTTTTGGATCAATTGGAACATAGGTAACACCTAATTTAAGCAAAGCTAAGATGAAAAATAAAACATATTCTGACTTCTCAATATAAAGCCCTACATTATCACCTTTTTTTATTCCCTGATTTCGTAAGAACCGTGCAAATTGATTAGCTAATATATTTGTTTCTTTATATGAAAATGTCCTGTCTTTATTTCTTACTGCAACTTTATCTCCATGCTTTCTTGTACTCTCTTCAAACAAATATACCAACGATTTCATAGTCATGTCCCTCCTTTGTTACTTTAAATATGTTCCTGATGTTACTGTCAACATATGAAACACTAAAGAAATTAACGCGATAATAAGTGTAATAATAACCGCATTTTTTCTTTTAAGTTTTGCTACTTTTTCTAAGGAAAGACTAAATACAATAAGACTAGCAATATAGAATAACTCAAATTCAGCCATAAAGGTGTGTAATGCAGAATTGTGATCATGAACAAGTAGAGCTAGGCTAGTAAATGTAGTTTCTTTCGCACTGACTAAAAGCGCAATGATTGCATTGACACCAGAACCAATGACGATTAATATCCCTGCATTTACAACCGATTTCATAATTCCTTTTATGTTTACGGGTTTCTCTTTTAAAACAAGTGCAAGTAGTATTACAATAAGGGTTTGAACCATAAACGTAAAAAATAATCCTAACGATCCCATAGCAATCGTCATCATAATAAAGCCCATGACACCCATTTCTGACATTAAAACGCCATTTAATACATCCATTCCCTTTTGTTCTGCAGAGTATAATAACAGAGTCGTTTCAATACCTGCTATGAGGCTAAGTAGTACTAAGGCACTAATTAACTTACTAAATTTGTCCTCTTTTTTATAAAGAAGTTGAGCTAGATTGTTTTCGTTTTGCACTTCCCTTTTTAGTTCCATTTGTATTCTCCCTTATCCGTTTACTTTTTGTAGAATTAATTGGAAACGTAACACTTCGTATCTCGTCTTCTCTAAGCACAACCTTACACTGATATTGCGTAAAATGACTAAAAAACAATAAAATGCCGCCATGGTCAACCTCAAACCGCGAAATTTCAAAAATTTGTAGTGGTGTGGTTAATCCTGTCTTTAATATTTTTGATAGACTTTCTTTGGCACTAAAAAAAATTTCCTTGCTTAAGAAGCTACTTCCATGAATCATCTTTCTTTCGTGCTCAGTTAAATATTCTTCTAAAAAAGGGGAATCCTGTATTGTTCTTTGTTCAACATCGATACCCATTGGGTGCAACTGATCAAATACAACGATTCCAATTGTTTTTTGGGTATGGGATATCGAAATGCCGACATTAATCGGCAGAAACCTATTTCCTGTAACGATGGGCTGTCCGAACACACCTTTTAGAATTGAAATTTGTTTTATTTCATCTAAACCAATATTTAAAAATTTCATGATAGAAAATTTTGCACAATATAAACTTTTCTTTGCTTCTGAAAATTTTTTTTTACAGTTAGTGACTCTAAATAACTACGTTCTTGCTCACTAAATATCTCATCTGCATCGTTTAAATTTAATAAGTCTGCCTCATAAAACATGGTGAAGGATTTGTAAATATTGCTCTTATTCATAAAATATTCGATCAACTTTTTCCCTCCCTATTAATTAAATTAACAATAATGAATATAACTTTTTACCGATGTAATTTTTATTATTTTTTACTATTTTCGTCAAAATTATCAATCATTATCATTATTGATAATACTTTACCATAACAAATATGGAAGATCTATTAATATTTTGTAAATTAATAGGCGATTTATTCATTATTAGTTGATTTATAGTTTTATTTTCTTATATCTAAAGCCTTACCACAAAAGGAGTTTACTCGTTTAGTTAAGATAAAATTTATTTTTAAAGTTCTTAAAAAAATTAAATAGATTTCAAATTTCCATAAAAAAAAAACCATATTCAATTTGCTTATTGAATATGGCTTTTCCCTTTATGATTTAATAGGTTAGAAGGTCAACTATTTAGGTTCTTTCACCAATATATGCATTGCTTTTTTAAGTATTTCATTTTCCTCTTTGAGGCTTTTAATAATTTTGTCTTTTTCATTTGTAATGTTTGTCCCTGAACAATTAAGGTTCCCGTCTGCTTTATAGCCTTCCTTACTTTTTTCTTTATAGGTGTTAACCCAGTTACGTAGAGTTTGTAATGACACATTTATCTCTTCAGACAGTTCTTTTGTCTTCCTGCCTTCCTCTACTACTAACCGTGCAACGTGCATCTTAAATTCTTTATCATGATGCTTCCCCATAGGTAGATCCTCCTTTCTTGTAGCACTTAATGTTTCTCAAATATATCTTTCACAAAGCTATCTTTACTCTTTTTATTAGGATAAGGAATGTTGATATTCCCAATATAAGAGTAATAATTGTCGCTATAAATGATTGATCCACAAACCATATTAAGCTAAAGTGAACCGCTATGATTAAGATCAGTATTGGTAATCCATACAGGAGACTGATTAAAACATTCGGATTAGATTTAATTGCCTCTGCTGGGTTTTCCCAATCTAGACTTGGATTTTTCATATCATAGAGTGGTGTAAGAATGTTATAGCAAATGACTAGGCTAGTGATAGTCAGCAGCAATGCTATACTTTCTAATTCCCAGAACCCAAACAGAGCCAATATTAAATAACTTACCAAAATAGCAATAATACTCATAATTGAGGAGATGACAACTTTCGAAAAATAGACATAGTTCTTATTAAAGGGAGCACTCTTCAATAGATAATGATATTTTCCCTCTCTTGAATACGGCGTACCACTTATATTATTTATACAGCACAGAAATAGGACTAGATATGAAAAGAATGATCCTAAAAAGGCTTCATTTGCAAGGATGAAATAGGTTGGAAACACATCCTTTTGTACTAATACTAATAAGATCACTGCACCGATGGGAGGCAGTAGGAGACCTAAAGCAATCTGCATTTTAAAATATGCTTCTGATTGAATAATCCAGAGTTCTCTCTGTAGATAGTTCATCCATTGACTATTAGTAATTTTAACTTTTGATGGCTTTAGACTATCACTTTGTTCAGATACCCCATTCTTAACGTAACTGACAGAACATATTTTCATTACAATATAATATAGTAAAATACTAATCAAAGTAATAAAACTTAACATCACAATCCATAGTCCCATTTGCTCTAAAGTGGTAAAGCTCGTCACAATCAAGCTTATGAGCACCATGTTATTGAACGTTTCATACATCGTTAGAAGGACAAATTCGATCGAGTTCAATAACCCTCCAATTGAGGTCACATCCATTTGTGACATAAATGTAGACATGGTAACCGTCGTTTTGCTAGTAAAGTAAACGAGGCAGCCGCTCACTAGGAGAAGGATAACAGCAATGTTAGTGATTAAATAGTCTACTTTATTTTCAAATCGATTATACTGTGTATTCACAATAGAAAGAAAAAATAAGAGAAGCAAAGCTATTAAAACATTTACTATTGGTATAAAAAGTAGCAGTTTCATTGCTTCGATGACTCTAAGCTCGATAAGTAAAAGTACTAAAGTAGGGATTTGAACAAGCATGGAAATCACAATCGGAACCCATAGACTACTTATCACCTTAGCGGTTGTAATTTCTTTAGCACTTAAGGGAAGAGGAACTAACATGTTAAATTCATAATAAGCAAATACTTGAGAAATCGAGAAATAACAAACCAATGCAAAGACTAGCACACTCGATATCAGTAAATTGTAAAACATAAACAAAGGCGTATTCCCTAGTAAAAATACGGCAATATTCACCACTGATAACTGAACAAACATGTAAAAAACAGCTATGATCAATACGACTTGAAGCATCGGTTGCTTGGGTCTACTATAAAAAGAAGAAACGAAAAATTTAATTAATTGACGCTTTTCGTTCATATACTTGGGCCTCCATAAAAATTGACTCTAATGACTCTTCTCCTAGGATGTTTTGAATATCATCATGTAAAATAATCTTTCCTTCTTTTAATATAGCGACAGTACTACATACCTTTTCAGCGATATCTAATAAATGGGTAGAAAAGAATACGGTCCCTCCCAATTCTGCATAGTGTTTGATTAATTCCTTAAAGACTAGAACCGCATTTGGATCCAAACCGTTTAAAGGTTCATCCATAATAATAATAGGAGGAGAAATGACAAAAGCAGCAATTAATAATACTTTACGGAGCATTCCATACGAATACGTTCCCATCGGTTTTTTTAGGGCCTCTTGCATATCAAATTTCTCTATATATTGATCAAACCTTTTTTGATCCTTTTCCCCATATAGATTCATTAAAAAACAAATCCAGTCATATCCCGATACATTTTTAAAAACATTAATCGTATCAGGAATGAAAAAAAATTGCTTCTTATATTCAATTCCAGCTTCTTTTGAGAGACCATTGATTTCTACTTTGCCTTTTTGATAATCGACAATGCCTGTTATTACATTTAATGTTGTCGTCTTACCGGCTCCATTCCCGCCAACAAATCCTAATATTTCCCCCTTTTTTATGTTAAGATCTAACCCGTTTAAGACTTTCTTAGAGGTATAGCTTTTTTCTAAGTTTGTAATCCTTAACATTTCTTAACCTCCTAGCATTTTTGTATCCGTATATTATTGCTCATTGCTAAATTTCTTTTTTGTGATCCAATGATTTGTAATACTAAGCGTGAAAATAGTTAGAAGGATTGATGCTAATCCACTGAAGATGACACCTTTATTTATTGATCCAATAATTAATACTTCCATCGCATAATGACTCATACTGGCAGGATTAATAGAATCAATAATAGGACTAAGCCCCACTATCATTCTACAAAAAATTAAAAATACAATTGAGATTAAAGCAATAATTCCCTGACCATTGAAAATCGTGCTGATCATTGTCGTAAATCCTACAATGAACAACACCCAAACTAAATAAAAGATTAACGCAGTGAGCAGATCCGCAAGTGGAATACTTGTAAATAAAAATTGAACATAAAAGTATGAAGCAACATAACCTATTGCGACGCTCAAGGCAATAAATAGATAGTTAGAAACCAATTTACCACCTATATAGGATCCAACCTTAACAGGTCTTGTTAGAATAAAAGCCAACATTCCATTTGATTTATCAGACTGAACAATCCCCATCAATGAAACAATGATAATAATCAAACCTAGTTGATCAAATTGGGAGGCCAATGTCGTTGCTAATACTTCTCCACCACTTTGAGCGGCCATGCTTGGATCAATGATAATCCCTTCACTACCACCAAGTGCCTCTAATATTGAAGGTAAATGATAACTAATAATTGGTTGAGTCATTCCTAAAAATAGAAACACGAGAGGTAGCCAAATAATTTTATATTCTCGAACCATTTGAACAAATTCTTTTTTTAGCATTACTGTGAAGTTATTCATTTCGCCACCACCAATTTTAAGAAGATCTCTTCAAGAGTATCGTTATCTATTTCAAACTTTGCTATATCGACATTATGACTAAGAGCACTGCTTAACAACATATTTTTGTTCAGTTGTATATTTTCCACCTCGACTTTTACTTTATTTCCAATGACTTCAACGTCTTTAACATACTCTTCTTTCTCAATGACCTGAATCCATTGCAGGTTTTTTGTTGCCATCTCAATATTCAACTTATTTTGACTGTTTTTGTTTAATAGCTCAGTCAATGTCGTATCTTCAATTTTTTTACCATTTTTTATTATGACAAATCGTTCACAAATCTCTTCTGCATCCCCTAAAATATGAGTGGAAAGTAAGATGGTGGTTTCCTTTTTGATTTCTTCGATGATATTAAGTACTTCCCTCCGGCCAACTGGGTCTAAAGCTGAAACTGGTTCATCCATGACAATAAGCGCTGGCTTATGCAGCAATGCCTGAGCAATTCCTAGTCTCTGCTTCATCCCACCTGAAAAAGTTCCAACCTTTGAGTTCTCTTCACCACTTAACCCTACTTTGTTCAATATTTTCGGTATCGCTTCTGTTAATTCTTCTTTTTTAATTCCTGATAACTGTCCCATAAAAGACAAGGTTTCTTTTGCTGTCATCCATGAGTAGAAATTTGGATATTGAGGTAGATAGCCGACTTCTCTTTTCATTAGTGAAATTTTCTTACCATCAAGAAGAACTTCCCCCTCAGTTGGGTCAAGTATATCTGAAATCACTTTAATTAGTGTCGATTTACCAGCTCCATTAGGTCCTATTAACCCAACACATTCTCCTGATTGAAGCTCCATTGAAAACTGATTAACCGCTGTTTTTTCTTTAAATGTCTTTGTGACATTTCTGATTTCAAGTCTCATCTGTCACTTTCCTTTCTGCCGATGACTAAATATAATATTGGCCCGAGGATATTTACAAAAAGTATAATTAAGGTCCATAGTAATACGTTATTCCTTCTCGTACGATTCCTGTACAAATCAATTAATGCGATCAGTACTAAGATCAATCCAATAACAAGGACAGGTAAAATAAATGGTAGAAAAGACATGATATCTATATTCTTCAACGTGTCTATTCCATAATGTAATTTCATCGCTCTCACTCCTCTAATAAATCATTATCATTATTGATAATGATAACATAATATTTGGAAATTCGCACCTGTTTTATTAAAAATATTGTTTTAATTATTATTGTTATTTATAATGATAATATTATCATTATAAATAACAATAATAGAAACACTTGATAAAAACGCATAGAAACAAAAAAAAAAAACGGAGTGTTAGGAGAATATTATGATTAACAAAGCTGAGATTTTGATGCACCCAGTACGAATAAAAATTTCCCAAGCTTTAATGAGGAACAGAGACAATGGACTAACCCCACTCGAAATGCTGAAAATTATTGAGGATGTTCCCCAAGCTACACTCTATAGACATATTCAAGTGTTGGTAGATTATGGCGTTATCCGTGTACTCAAAGAGAAAAAAGTTAGATCCGTCTCTGAAAAGTATTATGTTCTTAATGAAGAAGAAGCTAGACTTAGTGGGGATGAATGGAAAAAATCTCCAAAAGAAAAGAAACTAAATTATTTTTCCTATTATCAGTTATCACTAATGAATCAATACCAGAACTACCTTACAAAATTAGAAGAAAGGGAACATGCAGAGGACGGTTCCACCTTCTCACTTTTAGAACTAAAGCTCGATGATCAAACGTTTCGCACCTTTCAAAATGAATTAAATGAGCTGATGATCAAGTATTATAAGGCAACGAAACAAAGCAAACTGAAAGACGCTCCTATTCAAACGATTGGGGTTACTATTATCCCCGAATCTTAAATACAGGTCTCTTCATACGTTCCTTTCTAAAGTGATCATTCTGTAGGATCTGGAATAGGAAAAAGGGTGTCACGATTGGCACCCTTTCGTTTTACATGTTAGAAAAGGAGGGTTTCCATATTCAGGATGTAGGAATTCGCCTTCTCCCCTTCCTTCCTTTACATACTAATTCTCTCTTCATTCCAAACATAGTTAAACCTTGCCACCTTATCACCAACCTCCTAATAAAAAACACAACCTGTAAGAACAAGTTGTGTTAGTCTAACCGTATATTTATTCATCTTAAGAATTTTTTGGCACATATAATTTAAGGACTTTTTTGTTTATTAAGGATTTTTTTGTCGTTAGACATTACTTAACGTGGTATATAACGTAATGGGTCAACCGCATTTGACTTCGCACCATTCCAACCGCCTTCATGTACTTCAAAGTGAAGGTGTGGTCCAAATGATTGTCCAGTGTTCCCCATTAGACCTAAACGTTGTCCTTTTGATACACGCTGTCCGTCTGATACTTCACGGTTTTCTAAATGAGCATATAACGTTGTTACAAGCTGTCCATTCACTTGGTGAGCAATGACAACGGTATTTCCATAACTAGATGAATAGTAAGAGCGTACCACCGTCCCATCTTGTACAGCTACAACTGGTACGTCACCTGTACGACCGTTTTTACCAATATCAATTCCGTAGTGCATACGTCCACCAAATGTCGCACGTGGGCCATATGTTGACGTAATCGTTCCTGTAGCCGGACGCATGAAACCAGAATTCGTTACAGGTGGTGCACTATGAACTTGTGAAGAACCACTAGATGAACTTCTACTTGAAGATCCTCCGCTTGAAGATCCTCCACTAGAGGAACTTCCGCTTGAACTAGAACCGCTTCTAGAAGCTTGTGCTTGTGCTTGTGCTTGTGCTTGTGCTTGTGCCTCTGCCTCTGCTTGCTTACGTCTTTCCTCAGCTGCTTCAAACTCAGCTAACTCTTGCTTAAGTGCTTGTTCTTGCGCACGAAGAATTCCAGCCTCATCTTCTAATGCGCCAAGGTCTGCGTGAAGCTCGCCTTCAGTTTGCTCAAGCTGTTTCATGACTCTGTCTTTTTGTTGGCGCTGTGCTTCTAATTCCGCCATTAACGTTTCTAGCTGTTCTAAATGACCTTCTAATTTTTCAAGTTCAATCTCAACTTGTTCTTTTGCTTCCTCTAATGCATAATGGTCAGCAATATGCGCATCAAGAATATTACGGTCTTGCTGTGCAATAACAGTTAATGCACTGACACGGTCTAAGAAATCACTGAAGCTTTGTGCACCAAGAATGACTTCTATGTAATTAATTTGTCCGCCTGATTGATACATCGAACGCGCACGCTCTTTTAACAATTCATCACGTTCAGCGATCCGCTCTTCTAAAATAGCAATTTCCTCTTGTAATTCTTCGATTGTCTCACGTACTTCCTCAATTTCAGCACGTTTCTCGCGTACTTTCTGATTCGTTTCAGCTACTTCGTGATCAATCTTTTCAATTTCATCTGTTAGCTCTTTCATTTCCAATGCAAGTTTATCTAATTCCGCCTGTGTCTTTTGAGCCTGATCACGATTTTCTGCTTGTTCTTGTTCAACATCAGAAATTTTGTTGCGTAGTTCTGAGTTTGCTGACGCTGTTTCATTAAATGGTCCCCATCCAAAAGAACCAACAGTTAATAGAACAGCAACAGCTATAAGTCCTACTTTCCTTTTCATCCAGTCGCTCCCCCTTAATTATCTACAATCATGAAACGGTCTGAAAGCCAGTGAGACTATTGCCTCACTGGTCACCGTTTTATTTACACTTTTAAAAACTTACGAACGGACATCATGCTTCCCCATACGCCGATAAAGACACCAATCACTACTAACAAGCCTGCAATTTGCCACACATATGGAAATGGAGGTACGAGTGAGAAGAAGAGAATTTCAATTCTTGCTCCGTAATTCGTTACTAAATACGAGTAGCCGAATACGGTAATTAAGATTGGAATAAGTGATCCGAGCACCCCTAGAAGCATTCCTTCGACAAAAAATGGCCAGCGGATGAACCCATTTGTTGCTCCTACGAGTTTCATAATTTGAATCTCTCGTTTTCTCGCTACAATTGTTAGTTTAATAGTATTGGCGATCAAAAACATGGCCGTAAACATCATACCGATGACGAGAATGAGTCCAACCATTCTCACAAAATCCGTTACAGCGAATAAACGTTCAATAAAATCTTTACCATAATTAACACGCTCAACATGTGCAAGCGGTTCAATTGTGTTCGCAACCTGCTCGGTTAACTGTGGGTTAATCGCGCGCACAACAAATGCGTCATTAAGTGGATTTTCTTCACGTATCGATTCAAACACTTCTCCACTTTCGTCTAAACTATCGATTAACTGATTTAATCCTTCTTCCTTACCAACAAACGTAATGCTCTCTATATTTGGCAACTGCTCCATTTCCTCAAGCAGTTCTTGCTGCTGTTCTTCTGACGCCGTTAATTCAACGTACACTTTAATCTCAACATCATCTTCAATCGTTGAAGCCACATTGTTGACGTTCATAATTAACAAAAGAAAGACTCCGACAACTAGCAGCATTACTGCCACTGCACTAATCGAAGCAAATGTCATCCAGCCATTACGACCTAAATTTTTTGTCCCTTCGCGAACATGCCGTCCAAGGGTTCTAAGCTTCATAACCGTAGCTCCCCCTCGCTTCATCTCGGACAACTCGTCCACTTTCAATAGCAATCACTCGTTTTTTAATTGAGTTAACAATGTCTTTGTTATGTGTTGCCATGATTACAGTTGTTCCTCGATGATTAATGTCATCTAAGATGTCCATAATTTCCCAAGCTGTATCCGGGTCTAAGTTCCCGGTCGGCTCATCAGCAATTAGCACTTCAGGACTATTCACAACCGCTCTTGCAATCGCAACGCGCTGTTGCTCTCCCCCTGAAAGTTCATTCGGCAATGATCTTGCCTTGGTTTTTAAATTTACAATATCCAATACATCCATCACTTTTCGTTTAATGACGTTTGGATTTTCTTCTATTACTTCAAGTGCAAAAGCCACATTTTCAAAGACTGTGAGAGTCGGAAGCAATTTAAAATCTTGGAACACAACCCCCATCTTTCGTCTCATTTTCGGAATGGCTCTTTCCTTTAATTTTGCTAAATTTGTTTTATCTATAAAAATGTCACCTTTTGTCGGTTTTTCTTCGCGGTACATTAACTTAATAAATGTCGATTTCCCCGCTCCACTAGGCCCAACAATGTAAACAAATTCACCTTTGTCAATGCGTATTGAAATCCCATTAATGGCCTTAACATTATTGGGATAGGCCTTCCAAACATCCTTCATTTCTATCACTAATTAATCACACCCCTGCGTTTTTTCATTTTGCTAACACCAAGACACAGGATACTAGCTTGTCCGACAAACCCGTCTGTTGAAATTCCAAAAAAATTCTCGTCATTTGTCGTATTCTACATCATTATAACACCTAAAAAATAAAAAGGCTTGGTCTTTTATGTTACAATTTCATTTCACTTTGCGTAAAATTGTTGTATTTCCACTAAAAAAGCCCATTCTCCTAGGAGAATGGGCTTTTTTTTCTTACTGTGCAGAAATCCATTGCGCTAAATTCTCTGCTTCTTCAGCGGGAATATTAATAGCTGGCATCGTGTTTTGACCATTGATAATAACATCATAAATGTGCTCCGGATCGTGCTCTTCTCCAGCTAATCTCGGACCACCGCCACCTTCAAGGTTTCCGCCATGACAAGCAAGGCAGTTTGCTTCATACGAAGCACGTGCCGCTGTAGCATCATAATCACCAGCCGCTTCATCAGCAGCCTCTTCTGCTACTGGATCTTCAGCTGGAGCTTCTTCTGCAGGAGCTGCTTCGTCTCCTCCACCACAGGCAGAAAGAGCAACAACAACACCTAATGCTAGCAATAGCTTTTTCATAAAAAGTACCTCCTTTCACTATGTAGCTTTCTGGAGTTTCCTCCAATGGAATTATATACCTAGTTTAACCGCTAGGCTCGTTTAAAGCCTTCCCCAAGAACCTCCGTTGCATTCGTCACAATGACAAATGCTTTAGGATCAACGGTTTTCACAACTTGTTTCAATTTTGTGACCTCGGTTTGATTCACAACACACATTAACACATCGCGCTCTTCATCGGTATATCCACCGTAGCCACTTAATTTCGTTACACCACGATCAACATCTCTTAAGAGACTTTGCCGAACTTCTTCTTGGTGATTTGAAATAATGAGCGCAACCTTGGCATAGCCGACTCCGACCTGAACCATATCCACTGTTTTTCCAGTTACATATAAACTAATTAGTGCATATAAAGCTAATTCAATTCCGAATGTAAAAGCAGAGGTAATCACAATTAAACCATCAATAATAAAAACAGCTGCCCCTAATGTTAAACCAGTATATTTTTGAATAATTTGAGCAGCAAGGTCCGTTCCACCTGTACTTGCTCTCGCTCGGAATACAAGACCAATCCCGATTCCTACACCAATTCCTCCAAATAACGCGCCTAGCAACGCATCTTCAAAACCAACCGACCAATCTCTCGTCAAGTAAACGACAAACGGCAAAAACAGGGTACCAACTAAAGTTTTGATCCCGTATTTAAGCCCGCCAAGAAGCAGTATTCCTAAAATAAATAAGGGGATGTTCAAAGCCCACTGCGTAAAGGCTGGTTCAATCCCAATCATATGAGCGACAATCGTACTGATCCCGCTCACTCCACCTGACGCTATTTTATTTGGAAGCAAAAAGAGGTTAAACGCAATCGCCACAATCGCAGCACCGACAAGGATATATGTATAATCGGTTACTAATTGCACAGTTGTACTCGGCGGCTTCTGCCCTCTTTTCGGTCGCATCATCATACATGTTCACTCCTTCATTTCTTAGAATAACCAAATAATCCTTGCGTAGTATAGCACCAGGTGCCAAATATGTAAACGAGACTCCGCTAATGCTGTAGTGAAGTAAAGCGGGGTCTGACCCCAATACTCCCCAATACTCCACAAAAAACCGAGCGCAAAATCCTTCTCGATTTTGCGCTCGGTTTAGTTCTTTATTATTCAGCTAAGCTTGTCATCGAAATAGCTATTATTTCCCTAAAGACTGACGCAAGTACGCGTCAATAAACCCGTCTAAATCTCCATCCATAACGGCATTCGTGTTGCCGATCTCATGTCCTGTGCGATGGTCTTTGACCATGCTGTATGGATGGAATACATATGAGCGGATTTGGCTTCCCCAGCCAATTTCCTTTTGCTCACCGCGAATTTCCGCAAGCTCCGCCTGCTGCTCTTCAATTTTCAATTGATAGAGTTTCGCGTTCATCATTTTCATTGCACGCTCACGGTTTTTAATTTGGGACCGCTCGGTTTGGCACGTAACGACCGTGTTCGTCGGCAAGTGGGTAATACGAACAGCGGAGTCTGTCGTATTAATGTGCTGACCACCCGCTCCACTCGCACGGTACGTATCGATTTTTAAATCCTCTGGAGAGATATCAATCTCAACATTGTCATCTAACTCAGGCATAATCTCACAAGAAACGAAAGATGTATGGCGTCGACCTGATGAATCGAAAGGAGAAATCCGCACTAAACGGTGAACGCCTTTTTCTGCTTTCAAATAGCCATATGCATTATGACCTTTAATAAGAAGTGTCACACTTTTAACACCAGCTTCATCTCCAGGCAAGTAATCCAGCGTCTCAACTTTGAAATCCTTCCGCTCTGCCCAGCGCGTATACATCCGCAATAGCATCGAAGCCCAGTCCTGTGACTCGGTTCCACCGGCTCCTGGATGAAGCTCTAAGATCGCATTGTTCTTATCATATGGCTCACTTAATAATAGCTGAAGCTCAAAGTCGTTCATTGCTTGAGACAATGACTTCACACCATCTTCTAGTTCTTTTTGCAGATCTTCATCTGGCTCTTCTTTCACTAAATCATACGAAACTTCTAAGTCCTCAAATTGGCCATTCAACTCTAGAAACGTGTTTACTTGCTCTTTTAATGCATTCGCTTCATTAATGACAACTTGCGCTGCATCTTGGTCGTTCCAGAAATCTGGATCGGTCATTTTTTCTTCTAGTTCAGCGATACGCTCTTGCTTTTCATCGAGGTCAAAGAGACCCCCTAAATTCAGTTAATCGTTTGGCCACCTGGGCTAGCTCTTGCTTCACTTCTACTAATTCCATATGCTCTTCACCTCATAGCGAAGTGCAAAGTCTTAAGACTCTGCACCTACGCTTCCTTCTTTTTTATCTGCCGCAGCAGGCTTTGTATTTTTTCCCGCTTCCACACGTACAAGGGTCATTCCGACCAACCGTTACGCCTTTGCGGATTGGTTTTTTCTTCTTTGGTTCTTCTTTGTCGCTTTGTTGCATCGCTTTGCCTTGAGCGACTTCTTCACGCTGCAAGTTTTGCTGAACTTGCGCTTTCATGATGTACATTGCCACTTCTTCTTCAATCGAATCAACCATTGCCTCGAACATTTCGAAGCCTTCAAAACGGTACTCACGAAGTGGATCATTTTGACCGTACGCACGTAAATGAATCCCTTGGCGAAGCTGATCCATTTGATCGATATGGTTCATCCACTTACGGTCAACCGTACGCAGCATAATAACCTTCTCGAACTCACGCATATGCTCTGGCGTGAACTGCTCTTCTTTCTCATTGTAGTTGGCCGTTACTTTTTCAACGATCAACTCGATCATTTCTTCAGGCTCTTTTCCTTTTAACTCTTTCTCCGTTAAATCATCTTCATGTAAAAGGTTTGCCTTCATATAATTGACGATCGCAGAAAGATCCCAGTCCTCATGAACTTCACTCTCAGGAGTGTGCAGTTTCACCGTACGCTCGATCACAGACTTGATCATTTTTTCAACGATTTCACGAAGGTTCTCTGATTCAAGTACTTCCATACGTTGCTTATAAATGATCTCACGTTGCTCACGCATGACGTCATCATATTGAAGAATTTGCTTACGAGCATCAAAGTTGTTGCCTTCCACTCGCTTCTGAGCCGTCTCTACCGCACGAGAAACGAGCTTACTCTCGATTGGTTGATCCTCTTCCATGCCAAGACGTTCCATCATGTTTCTCATGTTATCGGAACCAAAGCGGCGCATTAATTCATCTTCCATCGACAAGTAGAACTGAGTTGAACCTGGGTCCCCTTGACGACCAGAACGACCACGAAGCTGGTTATCAATCCGGCGAGATTCATGACGCTCTGTACCAAGGACATGTAAGCCGCCAAGTTCAAGGACACCTGGTCCTAGCTTAATGTCCGTACCACGACCGGCCATATTCGTTGCAATCGTAACCGCACCCTGATGCCCTGCATTCTCAATGATTTCCGCCTCTTTTTCATGGTTTTTCGCATTCAACACATGATGAGGAACTTTGCGCTTTGTTAACATTTTTGAAACAAGCTCTGATGTTTCAACACTTACCGTACCAACAAGAACAGGCTGTCCCTTTTTGTACAGTTCTTCAATTTCATTGACAACTGCACGGAATTTGGCTTCCATCGTTTTAAAAATTAAGTCAGGTTTATCATCTCGCGCAATCGGTTTATTCGTTGGAATGACCATGACGTCCATACCATAAATGTTACGGAACTCTTCCTCTTCCGTTTTCGCTGTACCTGTCATCCCAGCTAACTTTTGATACTTCCGGAAATAGTTCTGGAATGTAATCGAAGCAAGAGTCATGCTTTCTTTTTGAATCTGCATACCTTCCTTCGCTTCAATGGCTTGATGCAAGCCATCACTATAACGACGACCCTTCATTAAGCGACCAGTAAATTGGTCAACGATCACCACTTCGCCGTCCTCAACGACATAGTCTGTATCACGATGCATCACAACATGTGCTTTTAATGACTGATTCAAGTGGTGGTTTAATTGAACATGCTTAGAATCGTACAAGTTGTCGATGCCAAACGCACGCTCTGCTTTGTTCACACCATCTTCTGTCAGCTGCACATTTTTTGTTTTTTCATCGAATGTATAATCCTCTTCCTTTTTCAGAATGCGGATAAATGAGTTAGCTTGTTGATAAAGCTGAGTGGAACGCTCAACAGAACCAGAAATAATTAATGGCGTACGCGCTTCATCGACTAAAATAGAATCGACCTCATCGACGAGGGCAAAGTTAAGAGGACGCTGTACCATTTGCTCTTTATATAACACCATGTTGTCACGTAAGTAATCAAACCCTAGTTCATTGTTTGTGCTGTATGTGACGTCAGCTAAGTACGCTTCACGCTTTTCATCCTTTGAAAGATCGTTCGCATTAAGTCCAACGGTTAGTCCAAGAAACTCAAACAATTCTCCCATGATTTCGCAGTCACGACGAGCAAGGTATTCATTGACCGTAACGACATGAACGCCTTTTTCCGTTAATGCGTTAAGGTAAACCGCAATCGTCCCGACAAGCGTTTTTCCTTCCCCTGTTTTCATTTCTGCAATGTTTCCTTGGTGAAGTGCGATCGCACCAAGTAGTTGAACAGGATATGGAGTCATCTTTAAGACACGCGTTGACGCTTCACGAACAACCGCAAATGCCTCAACTAAAAGATCATCAAGCGTTTCCCCTTTTTGATAACGTTCTTTAAATTCACTAGTTTTATTACGAAGTCCATCATCAGATAGCTTCTTCATATCTGATGCTAACGCTTCAATTTGGTCAACGAGCTTCTCATTTTTTTTCAATTGTCGTTGACTCGGGTCACCGATCACTTTCTTCAATAAACCTAACATCAAATTCGCCCTCTCTTTTTTCAGCTCGTCCAATCTAAATACGAGCATGACGCATTTTCACTAAGTTTAATTTTAGCAGGTAAAACATGGTCTTACAAGGGACACCCTTACGACATGGTTTCGAAAAGAATGTAGAAAAAGTTCATTTTTTGAAAAGTCATAAGTCGCTCTCTCCGCACTTGCCGCATACAGTACTCATGAGGAGGGATTTTATGCGAATTTTAAACTGGGGAGTAGACTCCGCTGCTGCCGTAACTGAAGACTTATATCAATGTGTTATAGATAATTTCGGCCGACCTGACTTCTGGGGTCGTTACTTATCAACGATTCCTGCCGTCAGTGAAGGACTAACTCCCGAAGAATATAGATTCATTCAAAATCAAGGAATGAAGCTTATGCCTATTTATAATAATTTCCGCGAAGCAGTCGGAGCTCGTGCTGGGTCCGTCGCTGCAAGAAACTCAATATTTAAAGCACGACAACTAGGCATCCCAGAAGGTACATTTATCTTCGCCAATATCGAGCGTTTTTTTGATGTCGATGCTGATTGGATTATTGCTTGGGTTGAAGCCTTTTACAGAAGTCCTTATCGTCCAGGTATTTATGCGGATCCGGATGAAGGTCCATTTAACGAAGCGTATTGCCAAGCAACAGCGATGAGTAATCTTGTTCGCGAGCAAGCGGTTATTTGGAGTGCGGAACCGGAGCCTGGGACGACAACAAAACGAAATGCCCCGCGCCAATTTACACCAAGCAGACCTGACTGCGAAGCAAACGTGTGGGCGTGGCAATATGGCCGCGACGCAGATGAATGCCCAATTGATACCGTCTTAATGGAAAATCGCCTATATCGGGAGCTAGCCTAAAAGAAGAAAAAGCCGCGCATGCGGTCTTTTCTTTGCTGCAATGGGCAGAGTCATCGCCTTGTTTAAGCCCTTTGCTGATGGTCTTCTCAAATGGGGAGTGATATTTGGAGCCATTGCTTTTCTTTCGATAAACATGCAAGCTTCTTCGAAAAAGCCAACACGTGTTAATACTTTTTCTCTATGAAAAAAGGGAGCACAGCCACGCTGCACTCCCCATTATTTATTCGATTTACGCTTCTGGCTCAATCAGACCGTATTTGCCATCTCGACGCTTGTAAACAACATTCGTTGAGCCGTTCACAGCATCTGAAAAGACAAAGAAGTTATGGCCAAGCATGTCCATTTGTAAAATTGCTTCTTCAGCGTCCATAGGCTTTAAGTTAAAACGCTTCTTACGGACAACTTCTAGCTCATCCGTAACTGGAGCCTCTTGTTCAAGTGGTTCTAAATCATTTTTAAACATATATTTCAAGCTTCCCTCTTGGCGAAACTTGCGATTTACTTTTGTTTTATGTTTACGAATTTGACGCTCTAATTTCTCTACAATACCATCTATAGCTGCATACATGTCCGTATGGACTTCTTCTCCCCTAAGTAAGAGCTGCGGCATTGGAATCGTGACCTCAATGATATGCTGATTGTTCAATACCTGCATACGAACATTGACATCTGCTATGGGAGTAGTATCAAAATAACGCTCCAGTTTATTGACCTTCTTTTGTACATAGTCACGTAAAGCGGGCGTTACTTCCAGGTTTTCACCACGGATATTATAGTTCATAAAATAACTCCTCCTTTTCTATGTACTTATTTCTATTTACCCCATTGAAAGTCCTGCTTAAACACAAAAAAAATAAAATTTGTGTCGCTTTTGTTACAATGGTGTCGGTTGTATTTTATGAGGAATTCCTTTGTTTCAGTACTGTTTTGCCCCTTTTTAATTTCCAAATTTATGGAGATGACTTTACTTGTTGCTTACTTTTTTTAAAATGAACATTCAGACAGGTCTTAATCGTGCGAGCAAGGGCAATGACAACACTATCACTAGCTTAGAACATTGGCAGGTCTTTCTCGCAGCTTCTATTAATAAAAGTGAAAAGCTACATTTCTCCATTAGCAGTGCATACATGAGGCGGTTCAGCTAACGATAAAACTAACCTCTCCCATTAATATTGCAAACATGGGGCGGTAGCTTCTCTCGCCGTGCGCCTTTTGAGAAGTGCTCTCAAAAAGCTTAAAACATAACGGCGGTTCCGCTACCTGTTTAATGGAGATAAAGTAAAGCCAACCCTCCCCCATTAATCGTGCGAACACGTGGCGGTGGCTCCTCTTGCCGTGCGCCTTTTAAGAAGATCGCTTAAAAGGCTTAAAACATAACGGCGGTTCCGCTACCTGTTTAATGGAGATAAAGTAAAGCCAACCCTCTCCCATTAATCGTGCGAACACGTGGCGGTGGCTCCTCTCGCCGTGCGCCTTTTAAGAAGATCGCTTAAAAGGCTTAAAACATAACGGCGGTTCCGCTCACCGCTTAGTGTTATAAGAAAAAGGTAAAACCGACCTTTTTCTTATAACACTAAAAAGCCTATCCCAGAAAAACTGAGATAGGCGTATGGTTTTAGCTATGATTCATTTCCTACCCAGGAATGTGAATTAAAGCTTAACTACGTTCGCAGCTTGTGGACCACGAGCACCTTCAACGATTTCAAATTCTACGTCTTGACCTTCGTCTAAAGACTTGAATCCTTCAGAGTTGATAGCTGAGAAATGTACGAATACATCGTCCCCATCTTCGCGCTCAATAAATCCAAAACCTTTTTCTGCGTTAAACCATTTTACTTTACCTTGCATGCTTTCACATTCCCTTCGTAACTAAAATACTGTGGTGATTTTTTCCACATGTTAAATATAACAGCGCTCTCACGCCTTTGTCAAACGCTTGAAACGTCTGACAACTCGGCAAAAGTCAACATGTAGAGGTTACTTTTGTCGAAAAATGTAATCGCTTACCTACATTTACCTTTCCCTAACAAATTTGCCCACAAATGTTTTTAGAAATAAACTGAATGATACAATTCAGATTTATTTCTGTTACTATGTATGATTTCCTAACGGTTTTATTGTATACATACTTTTTTCACAGTAAAATAAAAACATATTCAAACAAATACTTACAAAGTACTACATATTTTCCAAAAACATTAGATAATCCTTCCTGCTAAATCGCGGCCACTAGACCTGCAGATTCTTCTAGCACGTGCCCATTTTAGCTTATGATGTACACTGACTCAAGTATGAGGAAGTGTACATTTTTTATTTCTGCCTTTTGTCTCTATAATTCAGAAAAAATGTTTGTTAAAATAAAGTGTTCTATCATTTTGGGAGGGAGGAACTAAATGGCATATAAATGGTTCCTACTAGTAAGTGCATTTGTTTTTCTTGCGGCTTGCAGCAAAACGAACCCTGTCATTCAAGCAGAGCCAACGCAAGAAGACAAGGAAGAAGCAAGAGAAAGTGAAACTGAAGACACCCTAACAGTCGAAGAAATCTTATTGAAGTCACTTGGCGAACTGCAACATGTAGAGAGTTTCTCATCAACAAAAGAATTAACACAAGATATCTCATTGCCAAATGAAGAGCCCTTTTCCACGACATCTAGTTTATACACAGAAGTGATCCAAGCCCCGTTATCAATGTATAGAAAGAGAGTGTCCGAAGTACCTATTATGGGCGACTTCATTACAGATATTTATGTAGTGGAGGACGGCATATATTTTAGAGACGGTTTAGAAGATACTTGGTTCACATACCCAGAAGATGTAACGTATGAAATTATCGCAATTGAAGAAGAACAGGTAAACCCACAAGAACAACACTTAGAGATGTTAGCTAAGTACACAGAACAGCTTACCTATGAAGAAAATGAATCACATTTCATTCTAACATTTGAGGCAAACCCTGATGTCCTAACGGCTTTTGCTCTAGAATTAAATCACCTAATGTTGGATGAGCTAGCTGCAGAACTAGAAGAATTCATGACGATGGCCGACATTAACAAATTAGAGTATCAGTTGTTGATTGAGAAGGAGACATTTCTACAAACAGAGTGGACCATGTCGCTCGTGCTAGACTTGTCTTTGGACGAAGATTCCATTAAAAGAGAAATCAGTGTAACCGAAACACTCGATCACTTTAATGAAATTACAGAGATTGTTGTTCCACAAGAAGCGTTGGAAGATGCCGAAGAGTTCAACCTATACTTGTCAGAATTTGAAGACGTACATAACTTTGACATGAATGATTTCAAGCATGTCGAAGAGCCCATTGGCTTTTAAAACACAGGGTGGTACCTACATGGTATCACTCTTTTTTTACAGTTAACAAGAACATACATTCCCGTTATATACCTACCTCCTTACTATGTAAAGAGCAAATAGTAAAAAACGACTCAAAAATTGAGCCGCTCCCCTTCTCATCCATGATAACTCTCAAACCTCTTAAACATAAACACCGCAAGTAAAAAGAATAGAATCGAGAATCCAACCGTACTCCCCACAACAATCCAAACCGAGCGAACCCATTCCCCTTCTAATAAGAGAATTGATGCCTGACCCCGGATATTCCCCGGACTCCATTCCATATACTTTGGAAACAGCGTCGTTAAAAGACTAAACACCCCTAAAGAAAGAACACTAACTCCTGCTATTCCCCCGTTATTTTTTTCCCTGCTAAAATGGTAACAGCCACAATAAATACAACCCAAAGGCTATAAACGACCAAACTACTTAGCATGAGCGTCCATCTCCTTAATTTCTCCAAACGAAGCGAATAAACGATCACCTAGTTCATCTAACTGCTTCCAATCCTGCTGCAATTTGCGGATTTGCTCCTGATCCTCGCTTCATCATCCCACTCCTTTCGTATTTGTTTAATCCCATTGTGAACCCGCGATTTCACCGTACCCTCGCGAATGCCAATCATCTTTCCAATCTCGCCATACGTAAACCCATAATAATGATGCAGAAGAATCGGCACCCTCATATCCGCATCAAGCTGATTAAAGTCAGCAAACACATCGCTCCATTACATCCCCTTCGTATCCGCCTGCCAAGAAAGCTGCCGTGATAACGTCTGCCTCACTTGGTCGAGCCACTTTCGCTCACGCTTCTTCTTCCGGAGAGAATCCATGTACAACCTCGACGCAATCGAAATCATCCACGTCGAAAACTTCGCCTCCCCCTGGTACGAGGAAAGACAAGTGTAGCACTTAATCATCGTCTCCTGTGCCAGATCACTGCTCACTTCCTCATCAAGCGTCAATTTAAAAAGATATTTATATAAGAAAGAATAATAACGTTGAAAGAGATGGGCGAACGCATCATCATCGCCATCCAGCGCTTTTTCAATTAAACGAACGTCCTCCTCATGTTCCATAAAAGACCCCTTTCTGCATATTCAGTTATATGACGATTGGCAGTCGTGAATCGTTCATTTGTTATTTTATTTTATCTCAGTTGTTAAGTGGTAGTCATAAAGAGCTTGAGAATGTATGAAAAAGCCAGCTCTCCTTATGAGCTGACTTTATCCATTTGATCATCTTTAGTTATCGAGCTTCGTTGCTATCTTTTCTACAACTTCCTTTGAAAGTCCAGTCATACGAATGACAAACTGTATGTCCATCCCTTCCTTAAGCAGCGTTGAAGCCACTTCCTCTTCCTTCTTTCTTTCCTTCCAATTCCCTTCTTCTAAAGCATCATCTCGAATAGACTCAATATCCCTTAATGCTTTCTCACGAGCTTCGTACTGCATTCAAATTTCTGGGTCCATGCTTGCAAGCCTTAATTTTTCCACACTTAGCTCCAACATCGGATCTTGTTTCGCCATTTCGGCCCACCTCGTATCATCCGTATTTGTTAAAAAGCCTAGCCATTTTGCCATCCGATCATTCGGTACAATCTTTCCATTTTGCTCTAAATTTTTAAACTTTGGCATTTCAAAGAAGTGCAATCTTAATAAATCATTTGGATACGGTTCTAGTGTGCCATCTTCTTTAAGTTCAAAACTTCTTCGGTAATCGGCAGATTGAAAATAATTAAAATCGATGAGGTTAATTGCGACTACTAACGAGATCAAGAGTTTCATTTTTCTATTTCTAGATTTTTTCTAATAAGCTTGTAGAATTTTGTAATAATCAGTTGAATTATCATATTTTTCATTATATGATAATAAGGCAAAAGATCTACATATATAATTGAAAAAGGCAAACTACTCGAAAGTGTAGGACGCAAAGCCTAGGGACTAAGGTATATCCATACTATGTTCGCCTGGTTACCAAAGTGATAGTGTTCGAACTATGTTTATTTGGCTATTCCTCTTTAGGAGTAGCCATTTTTTGTACGCACTATTTTTACAGAATGAACCACTCTATTAATACAAGGAGGATTAAACATGATTTCTACAACAGATATGACATATCAGACAAACATTAATTTATTGCAAGGAATCATCACCTCTATAAAAAATGTCGTCCCTCTCCATCTGACAAACTCCTCTCCACAAATAACTGAACAATCAATCTTTCTAGATTATGGTGTTTCCATTAAAATTACGGGTGATATTAAAGGGAAGTTAGTAATGACTGGAGATATTTCAGTCTTCTCAGCAATTGGTCAATCCATGTCCGGGATGTCACTCGAGGGTGAGATGCTAGATTCGTTCATTGGTGAACTAGGAAATATGGTAGCTGGTAGTTTTTCGACAATCATTGTTGAGTATGGTATGCCTACGAATATTACCACTCCTTTTGTAATAAAAGAAAGCACGGTACTAACCGAGTTTGACAAAGGAATGCAAGTCCCTGTCTCATTTGGTAACACTGGGGATATGGATATTTACTTATTAATAGATTAATCGCAGATCAACGCTTACTTGGAGGTACCCCATTGAATTAAGAAAAGAAAAAAGGGACAAACGAAAAAAAAAACGAAAAAACGTACTTAGTTCATGAATCTTACCATTAGAACAAACACTAATCTGTTGCTGTTCAGCAAAATGCCCTTGGCACAATAACATGCTTGAATCTATTAAAGAAGCGTCTACGATCGCGGAAAACGCATCATCTTACTCACAAAAATGTCGCTGCTGCTGTAGAAGAGCAAACGGCAACGATGCAAGAGATCTCTGCATCGGCTGAGATGTTATCGAGAATGGCTGAGGAATTGCAGGAGTCCGTTAGAAAGTTTTAACTTATAAGTTAATGAAAGATCCTTTTAATAATTTCACTTTCTAAACCCCTTTCAATACATTGACTGAAACCGTCTGTGCCACCGCACTATTCTCTTCCTGAATCGCCAAATATACTTCTTTGCGATTTATTTCCACATGTCTCGGGGGCATCTTTACCGATCTTTACTTGGTCACCTTCAATGGCAATGATTTTTAGCTCAATATCATCACCAATTTGAATCGCTTCTTTTACCTTTCTAGAGAGAACAAGCATTTACTTTTCCCCCTCGCTGCTACAGGCTCTTTTAAAATAGCATGCGAAGTGAATGAAGAAAGAGTCATTACGTTTGAAAAAGGGATTCCCGCTTTTGAAAGTGAGACTTCTTATGTACTTCTGACCTTGGTATTTCGTTTCTAGTTTCATCGTAGCCTCTCTTATTCCATCTATACTAGTTACTATTAGCTTCATTGTAACATAACACAATTTGTCATTCTTCTTACATGACCAGGGGCCCTCTATGATAAAAAAATCCCCCCTCAAACATTCAAGTGGGGAGCTAACGGTTATTGATTTTTTAATAATGCTATATCACGCTTGTTTGTTTGGGTTTCTTGGAATAGGAGGTTAATGTCAGCAGTCATTTTATAGTAGGAGAGCTCTAGTTTGTCAAAGCGTTCATTCGTTTCTGTTCGGAGTGCTGTGATGTCTTCTGTGTTTTGTGCAGTCATTTTAATCAAAGATTCTAATAGTCGCTCATGTTGGTCGAGGCGAGTCTCTACCCTATCTAATCGTTCTTCGACTCCATCTAATCTCTGTTCTACCCTGTCTAACTTTTCTTCGATCCTACCAAACCTAACATCGATCTGTTCAAACTGCTTGTCCAATTTCTCATTCATTTGTTTTAAAAGGGTTAAGATTTCCTTTTCCATCACACCCACCTCCAAATTATTATTGAGCACTAATCTCTCTATCAGTTTATGTCGAAGACGGGAAATTGTAAAGTCAGTCTTACTTCCTCTCTTATGTTAAGCCATTATTCCCCAATTCCTTTGTCGATTTCCCGGGAAAGGTGTTAGTTATTTCCTTAATAATTAAACAAATCGACAGAACGTTTTTGTTTGAAAGCCATGTGTGTAGTTCGCTTTTTAATTACCTGAACAACAAAAAGCCGCATCCCGACTTCTCTACAACACCATATTCACATTGCCACCAACAACTTGAAAGGAAATTTGATTTTTTTGCTTTACGTACGTTTCTGCTTGCCACTTCACAACCCCATCATGTAATTCTCGAATCGACGCCATTCGATTCTGTTTTCGTCTCATAATTTTCGAAACCGTTTCATAGTTCGTTTCTTGCTCTTTATAACAATGCTGACAAATTAGTCGAAGCGCTTTTACAAAAATCTGCCCACACTTCGGGCAGTTCGCTACATCTTTCATAGCTTTTCCCCCTCCTCTTGCTTATAGCGAATGTCTTAACAACTGTTAGATTTATCTTGCAATCGTTAACGAAGCTACTTTTGTTGCTCCGTGTTCCTGTAACACCCTTGCTGCTTGTCTCACAGTTGTCCCTGTTGTGTAAATATCATCAATAAGTACCATGTTTTTTCCTTTTACATCGCTTTCGCTTTTGAAAGAAAATGGATTTTGTTTGAATTGTCTAATTCGTTGTTTACGGTTCTTTTTGCTTTGTTTTTCTCCTTCTGTTCTTACTAAACTATCTATGGCATCGGCCCATCCTTTCATCAGTAAACTAGACTGATTGAATCCTCTCGCAAGAAGACGTTCATTACTTAATGGCATTGGTACTGGTACATACCCTTGAAAATGTTTCTCATACATGTTGGCTAATTTATTTGTAAAAAAAGACGCAATAATCGCATCACCACGGAACTTAAACGTGGCTAACCATTCCTTTAAAAAGGCATTGTATTCATAAATGGAAAGATTCTTCTCAAGTATCTCCCCTTGCTGATCCCAGCGCCAGCAGTCCAGGCATTGTTCCCCTTTTCTATATGTTTGAGATAGCTGATCTAATGAGCGAGAGCATTTTATACAACGGCGTCCACTAATCAAAACTAATTTCGATTCACAAGTTTGGCAAATCTGTGATAGTTGCTCGATCATCAACAAGCGCCTCCACCCTGGCTGATCATAATACGTTCCATGACAAGCTAAGCATCTGTTCATGAAAATCCTCCTTCACGATTCATTTGTTCGATATGAGCCTGCGCTGCACGCATCGCCTTAGTTACTCCGTAATGAAAAAAGACAATATCGCCAGTAGGTGTTTCTTTTTTCCTTCCAACACGCCCAGAGATTTGAACAAGCGCCGCTTCTGTAAACACATCATCCTCTGACCCAAGTACCGCCACTTGTACACCAGGAAATGTAACTCCGCGTTCAAGGATCGTTGTCGTTACCATCAGTGATATGTTTTTGCGTCGAAATGCTTGTACTGCTTCGTGACGATTAGGGTCAGCCGCATGAACAGAAGCATGTTCAATGGAGTTTTTTATCAAGATTTGTGAAATCGTTGCAAGAGTGGATACAGAAGGGACAAAGAGGAGAAGTAGTTTTTTCTTAGCGAAATACGTTTGGATCCAGTGATGTATCTTGGGTGGGAGTTGACTCTTTTTAACTTGCTTTTTCCAATTACCTATCCATTGAAATCGAGGAACGGGGAGAGGAAATCCGTGATATCTCTTTGGAATTTTCACAATGTTGAGGGAACGTTTTTTGACTAATTGGGCTGATGGGGTTGCACTTAAGAGGATCGTTGTTGCTATTGGTTTTTTCGCATGATCAACAGCATATTGAAGGCTTTCATCATAAGAAAATGGAAAGGCATCGACTTCATCGACAATAACTACATCAAACGCTTTGTAAAAGCGCATCGTTTGGTGAGTTGTAGCGAGAACGAGTTGTGCATTCGAATGCCGGATTTTGCTGCCGCCATACAAGGCAGTAATGGAGACTTGCGTGAAACTAGCTTGGATGCGGGGGTACAGCTCTTTTACAACATCAGTACGTGGGGTGGCAATGAGGACTCGTTTCCCTGTGGCAAAAGCTCTTTCTAAACCGTGAAACAGTACCTCCGTTTTTCCTGCACCACATACGGCCCAAACGAGTAATTCTGTCTGGTCGATAATGGCTTGAATGACTGATTTGGAAGCTTGTTTTTGTCCAGGAGACAATTCTCCTTGCCATTTTAGCGTATCTTGTAGATTGCCGTGAGAGGTTGGCGGTCCACTCCACGAGTACAATTGTTGACAGCTACTGATTTTTCCAAGCTGTAAGCAGTGACGACAATATGAACAGTCTTGCTCACAACGAGCACAATGATGGACGCCAAATAATGAGCGATCTTGATTGCCGCAACGCTTGCACTTGAGGCTATTTCCATTTTCATGTAACCCACTTACTTTTTCGATAACGTTTTGTGCCAGCGCTTCCGTAATTACATCTTGCTGGAAAGGAATTTCCGAAAGAAGGAGTCGTTTTCCTGCGAGAAATTGGGCAAGTGATTCAATTTGCGGGGACAGTTTCATCAGGGATCACCTCATTTTTTTAAAGAAAGAGCACGCAACATAGGGATGTCAGCATGCTCTTTGATTTTATAACTAGTTTTGTTTTTGCCAAGATAAGCCTAGACTGCCGGCACCTAAATGCGTACCAATGACCGGTCCGAAGTAGCTTATATCTACGGTAACGTCATTAAAACGTTCGGTGATCGTCGCTTGAAGCTGCTTAGCTCCTTCTAGGTTGTCCGCATGGATAACCGTAGCGATAAAATTGCCACCTTTATTCAAGTCTTCTTCTAGCAATTGAACGATACGCGATAATGCTTTTTTCTCTGTTCTCACCTTTTCGTAAGGAACGATGCTTCCTTCTTCAAAATGCAAGATTGGCTTAATCTTCAGCAGGTTTCCGACAAGTAACTGCGCTCCCGAAAGTCTTCCGCCGCGGTGCAAATGGTTAAGATCATCAACCATAAAGTACGCTTTCGACGTTTCTTTTAGCGAAATTAATTTCTCAATGATAGTATAGCCATCTTCTCCAGCATTCGCCATTTTGGCTGCCTCAAGAACATAATAGCCTTGAGGTGCACAACTTACTTCTGTATCAAACCCAAGCACTTCGATGTCTTCAACCATTTCTCCAGCACTCATTGCCGATTGAAAGGTACCGCTAATTTTGCTCGACAAATGAATCGTTACCACTTGTTTGTAGCCTTCTTTGGCAAGACGCTCAAATAATGTAACGAAATCCCCAATCGCAGGCTGAGATGTCTTTGGGAGCTGCTCCGCTGTTTTCATTTCCTCATAAAATTGATCAGTCGTCAAGTCGATCTCTTCTTGGTATGACTTCTCTCCGAACACAACATTAAGAGGAACCATCTCAATTGATAATTCGTTACAAATGTCTTTAGGTATATAGGCTGTACTATCCGTTACAACAGCAACACTCTTATTCATGCAAAGGTCCTCTCTTTTTTCAAAGTCTCTACTTCTAATGACTGGGAAATCTCTATTCTTACTGTACATGGAAATGTCTAAGCTTTCAAGAAAAAGCCGTATGCGGCTTTTTCTATAGGTAATGTGCGGAGCCGTCGCCTTCTTTTAAGGCTATTCTGAGTGGTCTTCTCAAAATAATCGCGCGACGAGTGGGACCATTGCTCTTCTTTTGAGTATACTTTCAGGATTTTTTATCAAAAAAGAGAGAAAGCATCGTCTGCTATCTCTCTTCATCGTTACCTAACAATCACATATCCTTTTTTTATTGCTTCAACTACAGCTTGTGTTCGGTCATTTACACTCATCTTTTGTAAAATATTGCTGACGTGGTTTTTAACCGTTTTTTCACTAATGAATAACGTTTCCCCAATGGCACGATTGCTTTGCCCATCTGTCATTAGTTGCAGCACTTCACATTCACGACGAGTGAGAATATGTAGTGGTTTGCGATATTCAACTTCACGGAAGCCAATTGATTCTTCATGAAGATCATCTTCCGTTGCAAGTCTGCGGTATTCATTAATCAAGTTATGTGTAACCTTTGGATGTATGTATGCTCCACCTGAGGCAACAACTTTTACCGCTTCAATTAGTGCTGATGCATCCATCTCTTTTAATAAGTAGCCAGATGCCCCTGTCTTTAATACATGCGTCACATATGACTCATCATCATGGATTGATAAAATTAACACTTTGGCATTTGGGAACGTTTGAATGAGTTCTTTTGTTGCTTCCACTCCGCTCATTTGCGGCATATTTATATCCATAAGAATGACATCAGGACGATGGATTTTTACAAGTTCAATCGCTTGTGAGCCGTCTTGACCATCTGCCACAATATCAAATTCAGGTTCCATCGATAAAATTCGCTTGACTCCCTCACGAAATAACTGATGGTCATCAATGATGACGATTTTAATTTTCTCTTTGACTTCACTCATCATTTTCACCTCTCCGCTGACATGTTTTTTTACTAGTTACATATTTTTTATCGTATGTTACTTTGCAGAATTTAATGGGATGCCAATGATGACAATCGTTCCAACCTTTAATTCTGATTGAATCTTCATCTCACCTTTTAGCATGTTCACTCTTTCTTTCATTCCGATTAATCCAAATGATCCTTCCTTTTTCTGAGCAGGATCAAAGCCTTTGCCATCATCTTTAATTATCATTATAACCTTGTTTGTCTTGATTTCAATTTTCACTTGAATCTCCGTCGGTTCAGCATGCTTATAGGCATTTTGTACCGATTCTTGTACGAGACGAAATAAGGCAATTTCTAATTCTTGAGGCAGTCGCTCATCTTTACCGAAATGTTGAAACACTACAGATACTTGATTATGCTCTTCAAATGTTCTCAAATACTTTTTTAAAGTAGGAATTAATCCGAGGTCATCAAGCGCCATTGGTCTCAAATCGTAAATAATTCTTCTCACTTCCGCAAGTGAGGATTTTACCATTTTTTTCATGTCTCTAATCTCGTTCAGCGCTTCATCTATTCCTTTTTCTTGATAAATTCGTTCAATTAGCTCAGAACGCAGCATCACATTAGCCATCATTTGGGCAGGCCCATCATGGATTTCTCGTGAAATCTTTTTCCGCTCATCCTCCTGAGCCTCAATGATTTTCAGTCCAAATGCTTGCTTTTCGCGCGCATCCTCGATAACATCAGTAACTTGCTTAATGTTACTAGATAGGAATTTGTTTACGATAGACATTTGCCCAGAAAGTTGTTCTGCTCGCATGACCGTATCCTTCAAATTAATCAGCCTTCGTTCAATTTGGTCACGTTTATCCCGTAATTGAATTTCTTCTTGTTTTAAAACAGCTAGTTTCACCTGATAGTTATTCGCTTTTTCATAGGTAATGCGAACTTCCTCATTTGTAAATTTATCGAAGGCTTTACTAACTTCAACTAATCGGCTGCGTGCAAGTCGAGCGTACACTTGTGTCTTGTCCGTTTTTTCGATAACTTCTATTACTTTCATTCGGACTTCTTCTAACTCTTTTTCAAGTGCTTGTTGTTCGAGCCTTGAATATTCCTCAATTTCAAAAATTTGTTCACGACTTTGGCCTACTGTATCTAACGTTTGATCTATAATCTTGTCCAAAATTTTTGTGTCTGTCATACCAACACCAACCTTTAGTTGAAGATAAAACGATCCAGTTGCTATGTAAAAAAGAATTCGATATCCTTATTTTACAACATCTTCAACGAAATAACGCATAAATCTTTTTTTGGGCGCTATTATTAGTTAAGAAGGAATAGGTATTTGAGGATGGGAGACTACAACGAATCTATCGTACCATAGCTTTATTACATAATGATTGCTCAGTTTTGTAAAACTATGAAAAAAGAAGGGGGAATAAGTTATGGCTCTAGCAACCTATCACACGGTAAAAGGACCAGGTGAACATGAAATCGTCATTCAAAAGTCACGCTTTATTGCGTTTTTTGATCGTGTTGAAACAGAAGAAGAAGCTCAAGCATTTATTGAACGGATTAAAAAAGAACACTGGAATGCAAATCATAATTGCTCTGCCTATATGATCGGCGAACGCGACGAAATTCAAAAAGCCAATGACGACGGCGAGCCTAGTGGTACAGCAGGTGTGCCGATGCTTGAGGTATTAAAAAAGCGTGGGCTGAAAGACACAGTCGTCGTTGTTACCCGCTACTTTGGTGGGATCAAACTTGGTGCTGGCGGCTTGATCCGCGCGTACGGCGGCGCAGTCAGTGAGGGGCTCAATGCCGTTGGTGTCGTTAAGCGTTCACTGGTGAAAGTCGTTCATACAGAAGTGGACTACCACTGGCTCGGAAAGGTCGAACACGCGTTAAGAGAATCGCCTTATCAAATGAAAGGCACTGAATACTTGGAGCAAGTTGATGTCCAGACGTATGTCGAGGTTGATGATCTTGAGGCGTTTGAAGAATGGATGACAAACATGACAAATGGACAAGCAAGGATTCGCCAAGGCGAAGAAACGTATTTGGAGACTTTAGTGGAGTAAAGAGGGGTCTGACCCCTACCCTAATGAGGTATAGGTATTTACATAGAGGAAGGAGCTTATTTATGACTGAAACGACATTGCAACTAAAAACAAACTCTCGTGATCAGATGATTGATATTACTAGAGACATCGCTGAATGGGTGCGCTCTGTTGGGGTGAATAATGGGATCGTTGTTGTGTCTTCCCTGCACACGACAGCTGGCATCACTGTCAATGAGAATGCGGATCCCGATGTGAAGACGGACATGCTTAGACGATTTGATGAAATCTACCCATGGCATCATAATAAGGACCTTCATATGGAAGGCAATACCGCTGCACATATGAAAACGAGTACAGTTGGACATGCCCAGACGATTGTGATCTCTGGAGGTCGACTTGTGCTAGGGACATGGCAAGGGGTGTATTTCTGCGAATTTGATGGTCCGCGACATCGGAAGGTATTATTAAAGGTGTTGGAAGGATAAAATTTAGCCTATTTCATTGATTTGCTTAGGTGGAGGGGTGGAGGCTTATTGGGGCCTTAATCCTCCACTTTTTTTATTCTGTTATGCATTCAAGTATGAGCGTTACTGCTCTTGTAAGTTCTTGCTGTGACATGCTCGGTAGCTGCGCATTCGTGACTGCAAGCTCATGACTTGCCGGAATATGAATAAATCCAGCTGGACAGCTGATGTGATGTTGCTTTAGGTAGTCTAGCATTTGATACATAATATTGTTGCAGAGGTACGTTCCTGCTGTGTTGGAGATTTGAGCTGGGATGGACGCTTCATTTAGTTTGTTGACCATCGCTCGATTAGGCAGCGTTGAGAAATAAGCAGCAGGGCCGTCCTCTCGTATGAGAGCGTCTTGAAGGGCTTTTCCTTCATTATCAACTTCCCCATCACTGCAGTTGATTGCGATCCGTTCTGGCGTAATGCTATTACGACCGGCTGCAAGGCCTAGCATAATGACTGCATCGGGCTGGTGTTCTTCGAATAGCTTGATCAGCTGCTTTGCTGATTTGGAAAAGGCTACAGGGAGGACTTCTCCAATTATTTGTTTGTTACCAACCTGTTGGCCATTCAGTTCACGGGCGATTGCTTCTGTCGGATTTATGCCATGATCAAGGAAAGGGACGAATCCAGTAAGTAGTACACGCATTGTTGGTCCTCCTGAAATTATTGGTTTAAAGTTTTCAGTGGTTTTCTATTTATTTCCTATTCATTTCCCGGGGTCAGACCCCTCTGCACTTCTTCACTGCAGCACTGCATTACCGCACAGCGGGTCAGACCGCTCTTCACTACTTTACTGCAGCAAACAGAAAAGCAGCGGCCTTAGCCACTGCCCTTCCTCACCTATCAATCCTAGAATCGTCTTACTTCTCCACAACTCTCGGATCAAGCGCATCGCGCAGTCCATCACCGATAAAGTTAAAGCACAACACCGTAATTAAGATGAGCAAGCCTGGGAAAGTTGGATACCACCAAGCGTTACGGAAGATCGTAATACTTTGCGAGTCGGTTAGCATGTTCCCCCACGATGCATTTGGCGGCTGCACTCCTAGTCCGAAGAAGCTCAATGCAGATTCTGCTAGGATGAAAGACCCGACTGCAAGTGTTGCAGCAACGATGACCGGACCTAATGCGTTCGGTAAGATTTGCGAGAAAATAATTCGAATATTAGACATCCCGATGGTCCGGGAAGCTAGCACGAACTCCCGCTTTTTCAGTGACAAGAACTCTCCTCGAACAACACGGGCAGTTCCTGTCCAACTGAGTAAAGCAAAGACCAAAATTAAAATATTAATACTCGGGTCTAAAATCGCAACTAATGTAATCAATAAGAAGATATTCGGGAATGCAAGGATAATATCTACGAGACGCATTAAGAATGCATCAACTAATCCTCCGAAATACCCTGCAACTGCTCCAATTACTGCTCCAATCGTAACTGCGCCTAACATCGATGCGAAGCCTACATACAAGGAAACCTGTCCACCGTACAGCATCCGGCTGAATAAGTCACGACCTAGGTGATCCGTACCAAGCCAGTGCTCTGCACTCGGAGCATCTAAACGATTTCGTAAATTTTGATACGCCGGATCATGTGGAGCTAAATAAGGCGCTAATACACAAGCAATGGTAATAATCGTCAACATAACTAAGCCAAAGACCGCTAGCTTATTTTGAAAAAACTTTGCAACAATAATGGATAAAAGGGATCGACGTTCGCCGAGAACTTGCTTGTCTTCAACCCCATGTCCAAACTTCCCTAGTTGTGGTTGTTGTTGTGCACTCATGCTCTTCGTCCCTCCTTAATACTCAATTCGCGGATCAAGTACTGCATATAAAATATCTGCAATCAAGTTCCCAATGACTGTTAGCAATGCACCAAACATTGTGATGGCCATGATTACTGGGTAATCACGCTGGAAGGTCGCATCGATAAACATTTTCCCAATCCCAGGCCAGTTAAAAACCGACTCAACGATCGCAGAACCACCGATCATCGTTGGGAGCATTAAACCAAACATCGTAATAACAGGGATTAGCCCGTTACGCAGACCGTGCTTATAAATAACGCGGCGTTCGCGGAACCCTTTTGCACGAGCTGTACGAATGTAATCCTGATTAACCACTTCAAGCATACTTGAACGCGTATAACGCGTAAGGCCAGCCATATCTGCTGTTGCTAAAACAAAAGCAGGTAAGATCAAATGATGAAGTCTATCAATAATACTAAATTCTGCACCAATGGTCGCAACCCCACCAACTGGAGTCCAGCCTAGTTGAACGGAAAACAACATTATCAACATAATACCGAGCCAAAAGTTAGGAGTTGCAAGCCCCACAAAGGAACCCATCGTAACCCCGTAATCGGTTAAGGAATATTGCCTTGTTGCTGAGATAACCCCGAACGGTATCGCTATAATCGCTGCTATAAACAAGGATGAAGCCATCAATAATAAAGTGTTCGGTAAACGATCTAAGATCATATCAGTAACCGGTATTTTTCTTGAATAGGATGTTCCAAAGTCACCTTGTACGACATTGCCTAACCAACGAACATATTGAACCGGAATCGGATCATTTAACCCTAAACGTTCAATTTGCGACTCACGTACTTCAGGAGGAATCTCTGGATCAAGGTTCATTATTGCTGGTTTACCAGGTGCTGCGTACATAATAGCAAATGATAGAACGGAAATTCCAAATAGTATCGGGATCATCATAACGACCCTCTTAATGATGTAACTAATCATGATTACATTCCTCACAATCCCTCAAGATAATTTAGTAGAGTAGGAAGGGGAGGGATTCACCCCTTCCCCCCACTACTTGAAGGCTTTATTCAGATACATACCACTCGTTAAGTTTGTACATGTTAACACGTGGGTGATGAGTGAAGCCTTCTACACGGTTGTTAAGTAAAATATGTTGCTCTGGGTAGTAAAGGAACGTGTAAGGTTGCTCCTCAGCAAGAATCTCATAGATCTCACCGATAACAGCCGCACGCTCATCTTGGTCGATGATTCGCTTGTTCCCACCAGCTAGCTCATCAACACGGTCATTACGGTATGAAATGTTGTTTAAGCCATTTTCGATTTCACGAGAATGCCAGATTGCCGTTGGATCTGGATCTAGTGCAAGAGCCCATGCAAGGACAACAGCGTCAAAGTCATAGTTTGGTGGGTTAATTTGATCTAAGAACGCGCCCCACTCCATTTGACGAGGTTGTGCTTCAACACCGATTTCAGCAAGCATTTGTTGAACGATAACACCGATGTCACGACGAATGACGTTACCATCGTTTGAAAGAATTTCAAACGAGAATTTCTCTCCGTCTTTTTCAAGGATTCCGTCAGCACCTGGCTCCCAACCAGCTTCAGCTAAAAGCTCAAGAGCGCCTTCTGGATCATAATCAAATTCAGTCACACCATCTGGGTATGCCCAGCTAAGTGGAGATGCAGGAGCATGTGCAACTTCCCCACGTCCATCCATGATTTCATCAACGATTAATTGACGGTCAATCGCCATCGTTAAAGCTTGACGAACACGTACATCATCAAATGGAGCACGGTCGTTGTTCCAACCAATATAGTCATAACGAAGTGCTAAAACAGAAGAGATACGACCGTGGTCATATGTTTCTGCTGTTGCAAGTTCGGTTGCAGGAAGAATCATCCAGTCAATTTCGCCAGTTTCAAAAGCTAAAAGCTCAGCATTTGTATCAGCAAATACACGGAATGTTACTTTATCAAGGTTTGGACGACCAGCAAAGTAATCCTCAAATGCAACTAACTCGATGTATTGTCCATCTTGGTACTCAACAAATTCAAATGGACCAGCACCAACTGGGTTGTTACGGTTATATTCCATATGCTCTTCAAGATCAGCTACAGGAACGTCTTCAAGAATGTGCTTAGGAAGGATTCCATAAGTATGACGAGTGATGAAACTTGCATCTACTTCGTTTAAAGTAAATGTAACAGTATATTCATCAATTACTTCAACACTTTCAAGCTCAGTGAAGTCGCCAGCGCGTGGACCAGTGTAATCTTCGTTTTTGAAGATATCATAAGTAAACTTAACATCTTCAGCAGTTAGCTCTTCCCCATCATGGAAAAGTACACCTTCGTTAAGTGTGAACGTATACTCTAACCCATCTTCACTGATCTCAGGAAGGTCAGTTGCAATCATTGGGATTAGTTCTAAGTTTTCATCAGATTCTAGTAAACTAGCATGAATTAAATCAATGACATCTGCAGAAGCAGTATCTTGAGAATATAACGGGTTAAAAGTTACAGGCTCTCCAGAAGTACCTAAAATAACACTACCACCAGCAGCCGCTTCACCTTCAGCTGCATCCTCATCTGTTTCTTCCGTTGGCTCATCAGCTGGGTCTTCAGCCGGAGCATCATCATTACCGCCACAAGCAGCAAGGACAAGCATAAATGCGAGCGCCAAGCCAAGCAGCATTAACAACTTCTTGTTTAACATCGTATTTCCCCCTTACCTTTTCGTTTAAATTGGTTGATTACACATGTCCTCCCCATTGAGCTCCCCTCGCTCGACAACACCTCCCTTACAGAATATAGAAGAATCTTCTAAAAAATAGTATGTACAAAAGGGGGTTTAGGGTTTATCCCCCATCTTGCTTATGTCACATCATTGCTTCATTGTTATACAGGTGGCATGCAACAAAACGATCTTTTCGAACTTCTCTAAATTCAGGAATGTCCACCTTGCAATGGTCCATCGCTTTTGGACAGCGTGTATGGAACACACAACCAGTTGGCGGATTCGACGGGTTTGGAATATCCCCTTGTAATATAACTCGCTCACGCTTACGCTCTGATGGATGCGATTTTGGTACCGCTGACAAAAGAGCTTGTGAGTATGGATGAAGTGGTTCATTATACAAGTCATACTTACTAGCAATCTCCATCATATTTCCTAGATACATAACCCCAATGCGATCAGAGATATGTTTTACTACCCCAAGGTCGTGGGCAATGAACAAATACGTTAAGCCAAATTCATCTTGTAAATCTTTCATTAAGTTCAACACTTGTGATTGAACTGATACATCAAGGGCTGATACAGGCTCATCGCCGATAATTAATTTCGGGTTTAGCGCGAGTGCACGAGCAATCCCGATACGCTGACGTTGCCCGCCTGAGAACTCATGCGGATAGCGGTTTGCGTAAGATGGATTTAAGCCAACTTTCTCCATCAATTTTTCGATATACTCTTGGCGCTCTTTCCCTTTATATAGTCCGTGAACGCTTAACGGTTCTTTTAAGATTGCACCGACAGTTTTACGAGGATTTAATGATGAAAAAGGATCTTGGAACACCATTTGAATGTCACGGCGATACTTTAGAAGTTCACGTTCTTTGAGCTTCGAAATATCTGTTCCATCAAAGATGATTTGCCCTTCTGTCGGCTCATACAATCGCATAATCGTACGACCAGCTGAGGATTTCCCACAGCCCGACTCTCCTACAAGGCCAAATGTTTCTCCTTTTTTTATCGAAAACGTAATCCCATCAACCGCTTTCACATTTCCGACGGTTCTTTGGAAAAAGCCTTTTTTTATTGGAAAGTACTTTTTTAATCCTTTTATTTCAAGCAGCACATCGTTACCTACATTTGTGCTTGTTTCTCTTTTCGTAAGCTGTACACTCATGACTCGTTCCTCCCTTCCTCGTGCAAGAAACATCTAACCTTGCGCCCTGGTTCAACTTCCACCAATTCAGGAAGCTCCTGTGAACATCGATCAAATGCAAGAGGACAACGCGTAACGAAGCGGCAACCTTTAGGGAAATTATCCGGCGTTGGAACGTTTCCAGCAATTGATGTTAAACGATCTTGCTCTACATCTAGTTTCGGAACTGACTCCATTAATCCAACCGTATATGGATGTAGTGGCTTATCAAATAAAGGCACAATATCCGCTTCCTCCACGACTTGACCTGCATACATGACAACGACTCGATCAGCAAGCTCTGCCACAACACCTAAGTCGTGAGTAATAAGAATAATAGAAGAATTAAACTTATCACTTAAGCCACGCATCAAATCAAGAATTTGGGCTTGTACGGTTACGTCTAAAGCTGTCGTTGGCTCATCAGCGATAAGAAGCTTTGGATCATTGCTCATTGCCATTGCGATCATGACACGCTGTCTCATTCCTCCAGATAAACGGTGAGGATAGTCAGCCAAAATCTCATCTATTCTTGAAAAACCTACTAACTCAAGCATTTCCTTCGCTCTAGCATATGCTTGTTTTTTCGTGAGCTTCTTGTGGTAGATGAGCGTTTCCATCAATTGATCACCAATGGTCAATACTGGGTTTAATGACGTCATTGGTTCTTGAAAGATCATTCCAATGTCATTTCCACGAACTTTAAACATACGGTCCTGTCCGTGTTTTAACAGATCGTCCCCATTAAAGAGAATTTCTCCACCAACGGTTTTCCCACCAGGAGATGGAACAAGTTGCATAATTGATAAAGTCGTCATACTTTTCCCAGAACCTGACTCACCAACGATAGCTACCGTTTCCCCTTCATGTACTTGAAACGACACATCATCTACAACAGGAAGCTCTTTTCCTTTTTTATAAAAGTAAGTCTTTAAATTACGTACATCTAATAATGGCTGATTTGTCACCATCTTCACCTCATTTATCTTAGAAGACTTTGCATAATTACCGATTGAACTGGATTAATATTAACAATTGCAATAAGATTCTGAAATTTTTTTATTGATTTTCTATATACGAGAAAGAATCTTTGTATTGCTTTAATTCAATACTCACATCAACAGAGATCACGCCATCCATATTAGCAAGTTCCTTGTTAACAAAATGAACAAGATCGTCATTGTTTTTAAAATAGGCTTGTATTATTAAATCGTGACGACCAGAAAATGCACCGACAAAACGAACTTCTTGATATTGATTCAGAGTTGTCGCAATTTGCTCCTGATGCCCTAGCTTTGTGACGATCCCGATAATGACTTGAACATTTAATCCAATTTTGTTTGGGTCCATATGAATAATAAATTCGAAAACCCCGTCTTTTAACATTCGGTTGATTCGCGTTCGAACGGTTCCTTCACTGACGTTCAGCAGCTTTGCAATCTCCGTATAAGAACGCTTTCCATTCTCTTGTAAAAATCCAAGAATTGAAAAATCCATTTCATCTAATTTACTCATATGACCACTCTCTTCGATAACGAATTTTGCTAGAAAACTAGTATTTTATTACGAAATTTATTAATTTCACATATTTTTCTGCAAATTTCGTAAATTGGACTAACGTCATTATAATTTAATACTTCTGTTAATGCAATATTCTTTCTTTTTAAAATAATATTTTTCTTGCGAGAATTTCTAACAAACAGAATAGTAAGTTATGATTTCATATGTGATTTCCATAATATTTAGCACTATTTTTTTTCGAAATTGACACAATAACTCGAGTATTGATACGAATTCCCTCACATCAGTAAAACTCATCCACAGAGTAAAAACAGACCATTTGGTTTCTTACAATAACTTATGCATCCGCGACGTATATTTGGGGTCAGACCCCTCTGTAGTTCTGTACAGTATTGCAGAGGGGTCTGACCCTCTTTGAAACTCCTACATGTTTTCCCTCAATCTTCTTATTTACTAATCTACTTTTTTTAGATACTATGAAGTAAGTGTAGAATATTGTCTTATTTTCGGGTTAAACCTTTTGAAATTTATAGATGAAAGAAGTAATACATTATTTATTAAAAGTGAGGTATTGCGTATGACGCAAATAAAGTCTAGGCACCGTAAAAGAAGAAAGAAAAAAAATATATTTCGTATTATTATGGTTATAAGTCTTGTAAGTCTATTGGGGCTTGGAGCTGCCGTCAGTTATTTCATTTATCAGCTCTCTAATGTAACAGCCAACACTCAGTTAGAACTTGACCGGGGTGAAAAGTCAGAGCGCAGAGAGGTCGCTGTCGATCCATCAAAAGATAACATTTCTGTATTAATACTTGGAGTTGACGATCGAGATGGCGATTTAAGAGGACGAACAGATGCAATGCTTCTTGCAACCTTTAACAAAGAGCTAGGTACTATTAAACTTTTAAACATTCCGCGTGACTCCTATGTTGAAATACCAGGCAGATTGAATCACGATAAAATCAACCATGCCCATTCTTTTGGGGGACTCGATTTAACAATTGAAACAGTAGAGCATTTATTTGATATTCCTGTTGACTATTTCGTTAAATTAAACTTTGTCGCATTTGTCGAAATTATTGATGCCCTTGGCGGGGTTGAGGTTGATGTACCATTTACGTTCAGTGAGATGGATAGTCAAAACAACAAAGAGAGTATTACTTTATTTGAAGGACGACATACGCTAAACGGAGAAGAAGCATTAGCATTTACACGGATGCGTAAAAAAGATCCACGCGGAGACTTAGGACGTGGGGATCGTCAACAGCAAGTAATCAAAGGAATTATTGATAAAGGAGCATCACTTTCATCGATTGGAAACTATGGCGATGTGATGCAAAGTGTGGAAGACCACATGACTACAAACTTAAGCTTTGGAAACATCATTGCTCTTCACTCTTATGCTAGTGGTCTAAATGACATTGAATCTTTATCGTTAGCAGGAAATGATGCACGTATAAATGGTGTCTACTACTATCAGCTTCATGATGAATCCGTAAACGAGCTTTCAGAGATCTTCCAAGTTCACCTTGGATTGAAGGAAGCGGAAACTCAATACGAAACAGAATATAACCAATATGACTCAGAATAATTTCTGAGTCATTTGTTTTATAATGACATAAAAATGGGGGTGTCTCAAAAGGTCTGTTTTTGACCTTTTGAGACACCCCCGAAGCAATGAGCGGAGTCGCTACATCTTTTAAAAGCTTTGAGAGGAGAGGTTTTCTCCTCTCAAAGCGCGTAGCGAACGGAGCCATTGCCTCCTCTATTCTGGACTTTTGGGACAGCTTCATTTTTCATATTTCAATGGTCGTTTGGCACTAAATCTTCTTAAAAACTTTAACATTGGCCGGTAGTCTTGACTTACCAATCCTACACGCTCCACAATCAGCTGGATTGCAATAATTATTACACAGATAATAATCATTGATATCCATAACGTTGACATCGTCAACATTACAGCAGCTAACCCAAAGAACGCAGTCATCGCATAAATAACTAACACTGTCTGCTTATGTGAAAGCCCTAATCTTAGTAAGCAGTGATGCAAATGAGACTTATCCGGCGAAGACAAAGGTTGCTTGTTCACTAAACGGCGAACAATGGCAAATAGTGTATCCGAAATAGGGATTGCTAAAATAATAACTGGGATTAACAGTGAAAACATCGTTACATTCTTAAACCCTAATAAAGAGATGACCGAAATCATATAACCTAAAAACAAAGCTCCTGTATCACCCATGAAAATCTTTGCTGGGTTGAAATTATGGATAAGAAACCCTAACGTACTTCCTAACAGGATCACACCTAGCGACGCAACAAAAAGATCCCCTTGCATAATCGCTAATGATGAAATTGTAATTAACACAATCGCTGAAACCCCTGCTGCTAGACCATCTAACCCGTCAATTAAGTTAATCGCATTCGTTACCCCAATAATCCATAACAATGTTAACGGAATACTAAACCAGCCAAGCTGTAGTTGCCCATCAAATGGCAAGTTAATAAATTGAACTTGTACACCACCATATATAACAATACCAGCTGCAAGCAACTGTCCAAACAATTTCCATTTAGCCGAAAGCTCTATCATATCATCGAGAAAACCGGTGACAATAATTACGAAGCTTCCAATTAAGATCGGCAATGTAAATTCACTATTTGGCTGTAAAAGAACAAAACCTACAAGAAAACCAATATATATCGCCAAACCACCTAAACGTGCCATTAACGTTTGGTGTACTTTACGGTGATTTGGTTTGTCAGTTGCACCAATTTTTATTGCAAAACGCTTTACAAGCGGTGTAATAAGCACCGTCACGATAAAGCATATGATTAAAGCAAGAGCAAGCATAATTACCCTCCTTATTCCTTACCTTCTCCAGTATCAACACTTTTATTTCTTTTTTATGAACTTTATTTGTATCTTTTTATACTAAAGCAATTTCCCCATAATGGATTGTACCATAAAGATCGTAAAGCGGAATCAAAAACTTTTCATTTTATGCAGATTGACACAATTTCACACAATTTAGATGTGTAAATTTACCTTTTTTACACTTTCCAATCGTTAACTCTATGAAATATGTAACATTTTGATATAATAAAACTACAAATTTTGTAAGAGGAGGTCGAAATTTAATAGTTTAGCTCATAATCATAGGCAAGATCTAGTAGTTTAGTAAAACATTTAATAAGTTAGGAGTTTATTTATGCAACGATTCCGTTTCCTTTTTATCCTTCTTTCAGTAGCTATTGTTGCTTTTTCCGGTAGTGGATTGGCTTTAGCCGATAACATTGTAGACAACGTAGAAACATATCCAATTATTGACGGCGAACCAATTGAACGAGTTGAATATGTAGATCCAGTTGAAGTTGTACAAGCTTCATCTTCAAATAGTGGTGCCACGTTTACATTTACTGGTGATGGCTGGGGCCACCGTATTGGTATGAGTCAATATGGTGCACGCGGCATGGCACAAGATGGAAAAAACTATGAGCAAATTTTGAAACATTATTACCAGGGAATTAAACTTGGTACAAGAGAAGATCGCGATGTGAGAGTAATGTTATCTCCATCCGAAATTTTTTCAATTGAACCAAACAGTAATTACAAATTATATAACGCTGATAATAATGAAGAAGTTTCATTTACTGGCAAACTTGAATTTAGTCAAAAAAGCAATAAAGTCGTTGTAAAAGCAAACGATCAAGAAATCACATCCGACAAAGGATTTGAATTGAAAGCAACGAACAACTCGAACGACACATTTGCTGCTGTGTCTCAAGTTACACAAGGAACCTCTACAGTAGATGCACAATACCGTGGATCTTTTATTATTGGTGTTGGAAACAACCAACCAACCTTAACGAACGAATTAAAGATGGAAGATTATTTACGCGGTGTTGTTCCTAATGAAATGCCTGCTTCTTGGAATTTAGAAGCATTAAAAGCACAAGCTATTGCTGCGCGTACGTATGCACATGTCCAAGTAAATTCAAACAGCGGTACATTAGTTGATACTGTTGCTGACCAAGTTTACAAAGGAAAGGCAACTCGTGCGCATTCTGATGTAAGCTGGCAAGCTTCTGAGTACTCTCGTTCTGATGATGCGATTAAACAAACAGTTGGAGAAGTAGCATTAGATAACAACAATATCCTGATCAATGCTGTTTTCCATGCTAGTTCAGGCGGGCATACAGAAAACAGTGAAAATGTTTGGACAAGTAGTGTTTCTTATTTAAAAGGTGTAGATGATTCATACGATACCGCTACAAGCCCATTTAACAATTGGCAAGTTATTGTACCAAACGCAACAATTGCACGAGCTGTTTTCGGTACAACAGATATCATGGTTGAAAATATTCAAATTACAAAAAGAACGGATGCAGGCTCTGTTCAAGAAGTGAAAGTAACAGGTAAGCACAAATCAACAGGCAAAGCGCACTCTGTTGTATTACCTTCTGGAAATGCAGATGGTTTACGTTCTGCTTTTGGCGTATCACTACGCAGCATCAAATTCGATGTAGAGCGCAATGACATCTTCACTGACGTAACAAACACTTTCTCAGGTTTTGAAGAAATTATGTTTCTTTATGGTCGTGATGTCATTACTGGTTATCCAGACAACAGCTTTAGACCAAACCAAACGATTACACGTGTACAAACTGCAAGAATGCTTGATCGTGAGTTGAAATTATCAGCACCTCCAAGCAGCTACAACCTGAAAGCTACTGATATTTCAAGTGACCAGTCGTATTATGAACTATTCCGTAAAATGGAATATCACGGTATTATGACAGGCAGCAACGGAAAAATGAATCCTGGCGGGGACTTAACACGTGCACAAATGGCTGCAGTACTAACACGTGCCTTCAACTTAACAAAGCCAGACAGTGTAACTTTTTCCTATGCTGATATTAATAGAAATACGTATAATCAATCACTTCTAAAAGAGATTGATACGATTGCTTATCATGGGTTAACAACAGAACACGGCGATCGCGCGTTTCGTCCAAACCAATCAACAAACCGCGTTCAGTTCTCACGTTTTATGACTCGTGCCATTGATGAGTCGTTTAGATAAATAGTATTTGCAACTGACAAAAAACTATGTAGTAAAAAGACGAAGCTGGTCACAGCTTCGTCTTTTCTTATCTCCCAATTCCATGATAAATGAATCCAGCCTCTCGCATGGCCTTCGGTTCATATACATTTCTTCCATCGACAACGATGGCTCGATTAAGCTTATTCTTGATCATTTCTGGGTCGAGCGTAACAAACTCATCCCACTCAGTGACCAAAATCATTACGTCAGCACCTTCAAGCGTCTCTTCTACATTCGCTCCATATTCAATGCGATCCCCAAGAACCTTTTTTGTATTTTCCATCGCAATCGGATCGTACGCTTGAACGGCCATCCCCATTTCTAATAACTGGTTAATAATTTTCAAAGCTGGCGCATCACGTATATCATCGGTTTCAGGTTTAAAGGCAAGGCCAAGTACGCAAGCTTTTAATCCACTTAATTCCGTTCCGAAGATTCCTTTTACATGCTCAATAATACGTGAACTTTGACGTTCATTGACCCCTTCTACTGCTTGTAACAGCTCAGGTGTATATCCTGCCGATTGCGCTAAATGAATAATGGCCTTCGTATCTTTCGGAAAACAAGACCCACCATAGCCAAGTCCTGCATTTAAAAATTTCGGCCCAATTCGGTTATCGAGACCCATTCCTCTAGCAACAGCTTTCACATCGGCTCCATACGCATCACAAATGTTAGCAATTTCATTAATAAACGAAATCTTTGTTGCTAAGAAGGCATTGGACGCATATTTAATCATTTCTGAACTGCGGACATCTGTCACCACAATCTCTTCTGTTAAAGGCTTATGTAAAGCAACGAGCATCTCTTCTGCTTTCTTGGACGATGTCCCAATGACGATTCGATCAGGGTTAAACGTATCCTTAACAGCTGATCCTTCACGAAGGAATTCTGGAACAGAACAAACATCAACCTGAGCCTTTCCATTCTTTTCTTTTATAATCTCTTCAACCTTCTCAGCTGTACCAACAGGGACCGTAGATTTATTAACAACAACCTTATAATTTGAATCAAGTGCTTCTCCGACTTCTTCGGCAACAGCATAGACGTAAGACATATTTGCCGATCCATCTTCTGCTGCTGGCGTACCTACAGCAATTAAGATAATGTCTGAAGCTGCAACAGCTGCAGACAAATCTGTGCTAAATGTTAATCGGCCTTTTTCTTGATTACTTACCACTAACTCTTTTAATCCAGGCTCATAAATAGGGATCTCTCCACGCTTTAACATTTCAACTTTTTCATCTATTTTATCAACACAGATTACCGTATTCCCAAGCTCGGCAAAACAAGTTCCCGAGACGAGTCCTACATATCCAGTTCCTACAACAGCTAATTTCATCCTCGTTTCACAACCTTTTTCTTTAACTTAGTACGAATCGCTTCATATTCTGGAAAACGCAATACGTACAAAATGAAACCTACTACTATGATGGAAGCACCCCCACCAACTGCGAGAGTTACTATTGGCATATCAATCGTAACGACGTTCTTTACTGCTAATTGAACAGCGATAAGTCCCCCGAACAGAACAGCAAATTTCATAGCTGTGCTCATGATTTTCGGACCAAATAATTTTAACTTAAGGACATATTTTGCTGCAACAATTAACATAATGAAGTTACAAATAGCGCTAATCGACGTTCCAGCCGCCAACCCAGCAGCACCAAACCGTTCGATAAATAAAAGATTAAGTATAACATTGATTCCAAAAACCGAAATCGTCCCTAATAATACTGGCAGCACTGATTTTTCCTTTGCATAGAAAAAGCGTGTGACATAAAGGTTAGCTGAGTGAGCAAACATCGCAATGACTAATATTTGAAAAAGAGGTGCGGCAATTAACGTCGATTCTCTTGTGAAACTTCCGTATTCAAATACAAGTCTAAAAATTTCCTCAGCGTAAAAGAAAGCAAAAATGGTTGCTGGAATAATGATGATCGTCATCATTCGCAACCCTTTTTGGTAAAGGGCTTGGATATTATCCTGCTCATTTGCCGCTACTTTTTTAGCAAGCAGTGGATAGATAACTGTTGTAACAGCTGTCATCAGCACACTTTGCGGCAATTGAACAATTTTAGATGAATAGTTTAATGCGGCAATTGCCCCTGCTGCTAACTCCGATGCGAAAACTCGATGGATCAGAAAATAAAATTGTAAGGTGGCGCCACCCAAAATAATCGGCAGAGCTAAACGCCACATCTTCTTAAAATCATCGTCGAGCTTGAAATTTAAACGGAATCGGACAAACTTCCCTTTCTTCAGTAAAATCACTAACATAATCGCCATAGCAATCGCACTAAGGATTGCCCCATACGCATGCGCATACGGTCCGATATAAGGGAAAGCAACAACCGCAACAATCACAAACACCACATTCATCACTAAAGTTGATGTTGTTGCTAACGTGAACTTCCCATTTACATTTAATATGCCCGTAAACCACATGGACAAGACAAGAAACAACGTTGCTGGCGCCATAATTTGAAATAGGTCTGCAGTTAGCCTAACCTCTTCTACTGCAAATCCTTGAAACAACAAACCAATAACCGCTTCTGAAAATACCATGAGTAACACCGTAAATACCAATAACAGTAGCGAAAGCCACGTAAAAATGGAGCTTACAAACGTCTCTCTTTTCAACGGGTCATCCATTTTACTAAATATCGAGATAAATGCTGTCGTGATCGCTCCACCAAGAACGACATAAAAGAAGTTCGGCAGCGTATAGGCCGCAATGACGCTATCTGCAATATCTGTTGTTCCGAACTGATAACCTATGACTACTTCTCGTAAAAAACCGATAAACCGCGATCCAAGATTGATCACGGCTACTGCTCCAATAATTTTAAATAACGTACTGCCTTTCACGTCCCGTTCACTTCTTTCCGTCATTCCCTAATAAAATTAGATTGATTTAATAAAATCATCAATAAGCCCAATCATCCGATCCCTACCACTTTCAAATGGAACGGGCTCAAAACTTTTTGCTTCTTCAAGCTTTGACACGAGATCCTCCATCTCTACTACACTCAAAATATGACCTTTTTTACTGAACGTTTCAGAGATTTCAATTTGATGATCATCATTATGTTCTCCGTATTTTTCTAAGCGTGCAGCCGCAATAACGGTTTTGCCTTTTTTCACACCGGTAATAATTGAACCCGTGCCTGCATGGGTGATGATTAGTCTCGCCTGATCAAAGTACGCTTCCATATCAGCGTAGCTCATAAATGGAATAAGCTTCATTGTCTCACTTTTATACGGAGTATGCCCCACTTGTACGACAACTTCTTCTGAGATTACTTCTTCCTTCTGCAGACGTTCAACCTCTTCTAGTAATCGCGTAAAGGGCAGCTCATGCGTTCCTAATACTACAAATATCAATAGATAGACCCCCCATACACGGCTTTCGGGTAGACTTTTTTCATCGATTCCCATTGAACAATAAATAAGTCAGCAATTGGATAAACCATACGCCCAGCTAGATTTGGCGTTGTCGTTTTAGCAAAGCTTTCAATGTAAACGACTTTTTTTCCAAACAGCTTAGCAATATAGCACATTGGAACTGCGGTATGAGTTCCTGTTGTAACAATTACATCTGGCCTCTCTTTTAAGAAAATAAAAAAGGACTTAATACAATTAAAAGAAAACTTAAATAAGTAGCTAAATAAGTAATTACGAGCTCCATACACTAAGAAAGACACAGGATATTCTTTTGCTAATTCTCTCGTGATACTCGATTCTTCCGTTACAATATGGTAGTCATATTTCTCAAATAATGGCTTCAACTGCAAAAGTTGTGTCAAATGACCACCAATCGAGGAGATGAACATTACTTTTTTCTTTTTATTTCTTTTCATCTTCGATCACCTTATTCTCATATATCTCAAAGACCTTTTCAATTAATAGTTCTTGATCGTTTTCTAGCGCTCTTTTTCTACCAGCCTTAATTAACTGCTTTCTGAAGTCCTCATTCTCAATGACTTTCCTAATACCCCTCGCTAATGAATTGGGATCTTCCGCTTCAACTAATACCCCATGATCATTATCTAGTAGAGTTTGAAGTCCACCTACCCTTGCTCCAACAACTGGTGTTCCACAAGCCATTGCTTCCACTGCAACAAGTCCAAATCCCTCCATATGGGACGGAAGGACAAACACATCCGCTGCTGACATCCATATCGCAACCTCCGCTTGAGGAACAGCTGGAGAAAGATGAACATCTGTTAGTTGATGCTGCCTTATATATTCTTCAACTTCTACCTTAAATGATTCAAGCTTAGGATTTCCCACTAAATAAAGAGATAAATTTCCTTGCTCTTTCTTCAACATTTTATAAGCTTCAAGCAGGTCTAGTATCCCTTTTTCTCTTATAATGTTTCCAACAAAAACTATTGGTCTTTCACCCTCGTTTATCCCGAGAACTTGCCGTGCCTCATTAACTTCATGTGGTTGAAAAACCTCTAAATTGACACCCATATTAATGACCGACAGTTTTTCTTCTGGGATGTGGTACTCTTCATGAATTTCACGATATAAATCATGGCCTACCGTAATCACGTGGTCAGCCTCTTTTAATATTTTTGACGTCCATTGCTTAATTCGCTCACTTTTTTTAGCCATCCGGTTTATATCTCCACCATGAGCGGTCACAACCATTCTTGTTTTAAACCATTTTTTAAATAAGAGGGCAAGCATTCCCGTAGGAAAGACGTAATGAGCGTGGACAACATCATAGCGTCTTCCTTTAAAAAGAAACGAAAACATGGTCTCCGTTGCCCACTTTACATACTTTTTTAACACGTTAGGCTTGTCCATATCTGGATCAGATACAGCAACAACGTCAACTTTCGCCCCATGTTCTCTTAATGCCTGAACTTGATTTTTTACAAAAATGCCAAACGTTGAACTTTTTGCCCCAGGGTACATGTTACTTAAAACAAGTACCCGCTTTTGTTTATTCATTTTCTTTCTCCTTCATATGCCAGTTCATCCCGATTCCTAAGAAGAGCCAAAACCATAGTGCAATTTGGTGATTTTCCCAGGCTGTAGACAATAAACCCATAATAACAAAGGCAATCCCAAATGTAACAACAAATAAACCTATCCATTTATAAATCAATTGATTTCGTTCAGCAAACAAGGTCATCTCCTTTAACACTTTAAACAAGAAATAACCGAGTAGAATAACTCCAATAATGCCGTATTCAACAAGAACATACAACGCATTGTTATCTACTGTACGCATTGTACTCGGAAGCCCTTCATGCATAAATTGGTGGAATGGTGAGTTAAAGACAAACGCAGCATTACTCCCAAACATCCCTGGACCAACCCCAGCAATTGGATTAAACATAAACACTTCTAACCCACTTAATATGATAAGGAAACGGTAGTTCTTCGTTAAATCTAACGTATATAGATTCCGCTGAGCAAATCCTTCAAGAAAGGCAAGAGCAAGACCGTATCCTACGATAAATAAAATAATGAGTCCAATAGCAACCTTTAATAGAATACGAAATGCATTGTTTTTTCGATTGATAATACCAATTATAGCAAAGCAGCCGATTAACGCTAAAAAGGCTTGACGTGAAAACGTTAGTGCAATTGCCGTTAATAACACCGCAACGATCACCAAATAAATCGTCTTCTTCTTTGTAGAGAGCTCTTGCCGGTAAACAAATACATAGAGAGCGACAAGCAAAAGCACGGCAACTAAAAATCCAGCAAGTGTATTACTGGAGTCCATTAATCCAAATGCACGGACTTCTTCACCGATTGCAATGCTTCTTCTTTGTGATACATCTCGTAACGGTAGTGGAACAAGCAAAGCAATTTGAATAAAGCCAATAATTGATTGGAAAATAGCCAAGCCAATAATTAAATGAAAAACTTTTTTCACCCAGCTAGCGGGAATATCCAAGGCAAGCAAGATAAAAAACAAAATTGCATATTGAAACAATGCACGGACTCCAAAGACACCTTGAGTAAACGGAACATTGTTCACAAACATACTAAATAACGCAAAACTCATAACGAGGATTAAACTCCCGTTAATCGGATTTTTCAACTTCGTTAGTAAATGTCTCCGACCAATTTGAGGATGGATAATCACGATAAGAGCCATGGCAACAAGGAGCATTTCCCCCGTATAGGAAATTGCCATTCGGACGACCCCTGGAAGTAAGTTCCCCCAAATCCTTGTAAACTGTAGTTCAATCGATGTCCAAATGACAAGTAAGACGGTAGCTACCAAGAGGAGCCGATTCGTTCGTTCCACCGGTAAATATTTCTCTATCATAAAAAATTCACACCATTCACTTTTTATCTAATTCTAGCTGTTTCAAACCTTTTAACGCTTCTTGTTTTAATTGGTCTGATACCTTAACATAGGCATTTTGAATTGAATCCCAATTTTCACTAATTGCGTGAAAAACATCAACAATCGCTGTTGAGTTAGGAGTTACTTTGTTAATCGGAATTCCCGATGTAGGGATACCAATCACTTTCATAAAATCCTCTACTTTGTGATGATAGCCGATCCCAATAACAGGTGTTTGTGCGACAACAGATAGGATAAGCGAATGAAGTCTTGTTCCAATTATTAAATCCTGCTCCGCACTAATCCGAACTATTTCTGTTGGATGAAGATTGTCTTCAAGTAATGCTACCTTTTCTTGATGTTTCATTTTCGCATAGATATCTTTTGTCACTTGAACATCCTCTGGAAACTTTGTCGAGAAGAAGGTAACCTCTACCCCTTTTTCTTCAATCAATTGATCGAGTCCAGCAGCCATTCCTTCAACGTACGCATTATACTTTGGAAGATCCGGAGTCGGCCAATATTGATTGCTGAAATAAGGAACAGCCGTCACTCCCACTTTTTTGATTGCCTCTGAATACGTATGTGTTCTCTCCGCTGGTACGGAAAAAGCAGGATCTCCGATAACAGACACAGGTGCTTTTACCCCAATGGATTGCAAGAGCTTTTGTGAGTCCGTATCACGAACAGAGACCGACTCTGCTACATTCGTTAATTGCTTAATAAAAAACTTCCCAACTGCTGTGTTAAGAGGACCCGCGCCCACTCCATACACCACAACCCTGCACCCTGCACGCTTGCCTGTAATACCAAGGGTGCTATAAAGCGGCGCGTCTCGTTTATACATGTCCATTAATAGACCGCCACCGCCAATAATAAGCAAATCAAGCTCCTTCATCACGCGATAACTAGCACGAATCGTTGTTGTTCCTGATTTCAGGATACTCCCCTTTTTGTGGATAAGAGGTTTCGCTGTAATGCCGTAACGCTCTACCGTATTCTCAGGATTATTACTGAAGACAACGATGTCCTCTTTTTTCACATGGAGATGCTCGGTTAATTGATTCAAAATTCCCGTTAAGATCGCTTCATCTCCATTGTTGTTATTTCCGTAATTCCCAATAATTCCAACTTTCATGTTCTACGTCCTACTTTCCTGTGAATCGTTTTTCAACAAGATCCTTTAAATATATTTCCATCTCATCTTTTAAGTCTGCTCGATCAAGGGCAAATTCAATCGTCGTCTGGATAAATCCTAGCTTTTCTCCAACATCATAACGGGTCCCGCAAAACTCATAGGCAAGTACATCACGCTGTTGACTTAACGCCTGCAGGGCATCTGTCAGCTGGATTTCCTGGCCCTTTCCAGGTGCCGTATTTTCAAGAACGTCAAAGATATCTGGGGTAAGGATATAACGGCCCATGATGGCAATGTTTGACGGGGCTTCTGCCTTCGAAGGCTTCTCTACAAGTCTCTTCACCTTATGAACCCCTTTGCCATAAGGCTTGCAATCAACAATCCCATAACGTTCCACTTCATGATCGGAAACTTCTTGTACCCCTATAATTGGACTTTCATGTTTCTCATATAACTCCATCATTTGCTGCAAGCACGGGGTTTCTTCTGACTTAACAATGTCATCACCTAACAATACAGCAAAAGGCTCATCGCCGATAAACTTACGTGCACAATACACAGCATGCCCTAATCCTGATGGAGTCTTCTGACGTATGTAGTGGATATCGAGTAGGTCCGTACTTTGTTGAACCGTTTTTAGTAACTCTTCTTTTTCTTTTCTTCTTAGCTCTTCCTCAAGTTCGACCATTCTATCAAAGTGGTCTTCAATCGCTCGCTTCCCACGTCCAGTAATGATTAAGATATCCTCGATACCTGATTTCACAGCTTCTTCTACAATATATTGAATCGTTGGTTTATCAACGATTGGTAACATTTCCTTCGGTTGCGCTTTTGTAGCTGGTAAGAACCGTGTCCCTAAACCTGCTGCAGGGATAATCGCTTTTTTTACTTTCAAGACGGTACCCTCCCGTTTCTCATTCAGAGTTAATTCCTTCTACATTATACATGAGTCATTCCTACATTGCAGATTAATTCTTCGTTTCAATGATGTAAAAATATATGAAAATGTACATTCTATGAAGGAATCTTACGATATCAAAAAAGAGCAGCAGGCCCTCTGCTACTCTCCTTCTTTATTTACTAGAATAATAATCTTCAATACCTTTATATATCGCATTTGCTGCTTTTTCGTTGAAGTTTGAACGTTTCATTATCGTAGCATCGCGACTATTTGTAACAAAACCAAGTTCAACTAGTACTGCAGGCATATTCGTTTCAGTAAGAACTTTAAAATTTGCCGATTTCACTCCACGGTCACGCGTTCCTAGTTCAGCAACCAATCTCTTGTTAATCTTCTCAGCCAAATCTCTGCTCTCATTACTAGAGGAAGATGAAGCACTAATCCAAGTTTCCGTACCTTGCCCCCCTGAAGGTCCTGAATTAACATGAAGACTAACAAAAATATCAGCTTTTGCATCATTTGCAATTTTGGCCCGTTGATCTAATTCAACAAACACATCTCTGTCTCTTGTTATAACTGGCTTTGCACCAGCATTTTTAAGTTTCTTTTCCAATTCAAGTCCAACAGCTAATACAATATCCTTTTCCTGCAAACCGTTACCTACGGCGCCTGGGTCACGACCACCATGTCCTGGGTCAATCGCAATAACACGGTTTGATAACTTGGAGTTAGAGTTATTAGATGAATTGCTAGATTTGACATACGTCGAGCTTACAAATCCCCAATCATTGCCAAACTTAATTCTATACCAAGACCCAATCGTTTCATACACATCAACTTTTTGTCCATTTCTTACACTGCCAATTGATGAATGATTCGTCCCCGCACCAGAGCGGACATTTAATGTACTTGATACATTAACCACACCTGTAAACTGAGCGTTTTCCGGTTTCGGCTGTGATGCGCCTAAGCGATAGCTGTTATTCATCGCACGAGCTACATATGTAGCAAACTCTGCACGCGAAATGCTTTTTCCCGGTTCATAGCGTCCACCTGTTTCAACAATGCCATTTTGTTCTAAAGCTTTAATTTCTCTTTGAGCCCAATATCCAGAACTGACATCACTAAAAGAGCTAGATCCAGAACCATTCAATTTAAAGGCACGGGCAATAACCGCTGCTGCTTGAGCTTTTGTAAGGTTATCTCCTGGAGAGAAACGTCCATCACTGCGTCCAGTCAAAACTCCCAATGAAGCAGCACGCTCAATCTCTGGCGAAGCCCAATAAGAAAGGCTCACATCTCGAAATGTGGCTCTACTAACTTTAAGACCATCAACACCAAGAGCTCCTGTAAGAATTACGGAAGCCTGAGCACGAGTTAACGAGTTATTCGGACGGAATGTTCCATTTGGATAGCCTCCAATAATCCCGTTATCTTTTAAATAATAGATTTCTTTATGTCCCCATGCACTTGAAGGGACATCACTAAACGTACTTTGTGCTGAAGCATTCGTCCCTGTTCCTAACAAAAATAGGGAGAACAAGAGTCCGAAAACTAAAGACAAAGAAACTCCTCTTTTTAACAATTACATGCCTCCCATCCGTCATTTTTGTTCCATCCTAGAATAACATGTAAAATTCTATGAAACTAGCGATTTAAGAAAAATAGCGAAATTAGTATTTTTTTCGTATATCTTGTTGAAATCTATATAAATTTGGTAATCGCTTAAAAACCGTTGCCGCTCCCTTCACAATCGTATGAAAAAAAGCTAAAATAAGAAGACTGTTCATATTAAGGTGGTAAATTATAATGAAGAAAACTCTTTTTTCACTTTTTTTAATACTCATTTTCAGTTTTTTATCCGCTTGTTCGACAATGAATATGGAAAAAAAACTTGCTGAAGATCGTCGCATTGATTCGGAACTTTATGCTTATGACGACGAACAATTTCAATATAATGATTCATTGGTTCAAACCCTTGCAGAACGTTTCCGCTTCGAGAAACTATCGACTACAAATGTAAATAGCATTATGCAAGATGAGATCGCTGCAGGTAATTATAATGAAGTCATTATTTATTTACGTTACCTTTTAGCTGAAGAAGAGTCTCAAGCAGCAATGTATACACAACGCTATTACGAAGCACTGCAAGCTCACGTGAGAAACACGAATAATCCCTCTCCTAAATTGGTAGAAGATACACTTAACCAAGCTAAACGTCAGTACGAGCGTGAGCCAGAAAGACAAAATAACGTGGCCTATTATGCTTCACTCCTGATTGATACAAAGTATGATATCGACCTAGGAGTTGAGTTACTTCTACAATTAGAAGAGGATTTATACGCTAGTGGAGAAGATCCGAATAAGCAAACACTGCACGCACTTGCAAATGCACATTATGTAAAAGGGAATTACGAAGAAAGCGTGGAGAATTACCTTTTCTTAATCGCCTTGGAACCTGATGATATGTCCCTATACTATACGTTAAGTTACGTATTAGAAGAAATGGGAGAACACGAAGCCGCAGCAGCTTACCTAGAGATGACATACTCTCCTACGACCGATTTTTTAAAGACATATGGTACAGATACGTTCGGGATGTATCGTAGTTATTTTAATTCTAAATTGAATTAAAGAAAAATAAGAGGGATAGCTTGAAAGTCAAAGGGGGTGTCTCAAAAGGTCTGTTTTTGACCTTTTGAGACACCCCCGAAGCAATGAGCGGAGTCGCTACATTTTTTAAAAGCCTTGAGAGGAGTGGGTTTCTTCTCTCAAGGCGCGTAGCGAACGTAGCCATTGCCTCCTCTGTTCCGGACTTTTAGGACAGCCCCTTTTCATTTTAGGCTAAGGGAAAAAGTATATATTTCTTATTAAGGTTGGACTTTCCTGACATACGAAGGACTTTTCTCCGTTTTCCCTATGCAGTTTTATTGGGGCTCAAAAAGTCAAATACAAACCTTTTGGAACAACACCTGTCCCTTGCTTTCTCTTAGTTTGTTTTGTCCATCACCCTGATGATGGACGCTCCTCTCCTTTCCTTAAACCAGCTAGTTAACGATGCTTCCAAGTCCATCTTCCGTTACATTGATAAAACTATAAAGCTAGTATAAAATAGACAAGCGATGAGAGAGTCCTAGCTCCTTTGCTTCTTCACTTTGTATCTTAATACTGACAACAAAAGTGGAGACTACTATAACAAATAAATATTTAGTCAGTAAGTACAAACAGAGTTTTTGATTAAATGAAATTATTAAATTGGAGATGTATATTATGGTCGATTTAAAATCACCAGAAAGAAGGTTCCGTCCCGAATTAGAAGGGATACGAGCAGTTGCTGCACTTCTGGTTGCAATTTATCATATTTGGTTAGGCTCCGTTTCTGGTGGAGTAGATGTTTTCTTTATTGTGTCAGGGTATTTAATTACCACTCTTTTATTATCAAAAATGGAAAAGGTCGGCTCAGTCAACGTATTTGAGTATATATTAGGTTTGGCTAGAAGGTTATTTCCCCTTGCTTTTACTGTTATTTTAGTTACTACCATTGGTTCTATTCTCATCTTACCGCATGCACAATGGGGAGAAGCGATTCCGCAACTTTTTGCATCAGCGTTATATTATCAAAATTGGCAATTGGCCCACAATGCGGTCGATTATTTAGCACAAAATAATGAAGCAAGTCCATTCCAACATTACTGGGCTCTCTCGATTCAAGGCCAATTCTATTTACTATGGCCGTTTATTATTTTTATATCCTTTTTTATTGCCAGAAAGATGCTAAAAACACCTGCTAGAAAAACACTGCTTGCTGTGCTGCTCACTATTTTTGCAGCTTCACTTAGTTATTCCGTATACATTACGACAGTTAATCAGCCGTGGGCGTATTTTGACACGTTCGCCCGTGTATGGGAATTTAGTTTAGGTGGAATTTTGGCGCTACTGATTCCATATCTTTCATTTAATAAAGCAGTCAGTTTTATACTAGGTTGGTTCGGGTTAACGATTATCTTATTAACTGGAATTCTTTTGCCTGTATCAACAGTCTTTCCAGGATATGCAGCGCTACTGCCAACAACCGGGGTCATTTTCGTCATAATCGCTGCTGAGGGGGGAAGCAAGTTTGGAGTGGAGAAATTACTAGGATCAAAGCCACTCTCATTCTTAGGGAACTTTTCCTATGGGATTTATTTATGGCACTGGCCGATTTTAGTTTTCTATTATGATTACTTTAGGACAGAGACTGTATCGATCTTTGGCGGGATTGCGATTATCCTTGCTTCAATCGCTTTATCAATCGTATCGGTAAAAATCATTGAATCACCAGTCCGAAACATGAACGTAAAGCAATCTAAGGTCAAGCTCTCCGCCATTTTGGTGAGCTTCATGGTCCCTGTTCTGGTCGCGGGTACAGCTTGGAGCGTATATGTAGCCAATAGCCAAACCTTAGATGGATACCATTCGATTAAGGATTATCCAGGTGCACAATCGATCTTTTATGGCATTGAACCGACTCCAGGTCTAGAGCCACTGCCGAATGCCGTTCAGGCAAAAGCTCACTTGCCAACTTTTTATAATGAAGAAGAGTTGAACTGCTACTCCGGGTTAAATGACCCTAAAGTAACACTCTGCTCGTACGGTGAGCTAGAAAACCCTGACTATACGATTGCTCTTGTCGGTGGTTCTCATTCAGGGCACTGGTTCCCTGCTTTAGAAGAAATGTCAGAAAGGTTGAATATAAGAATCGATGTTTATAATAAAGATGGCTGCAGATTTTCCGATGATGATTTTGATGGAATCCTGAACGAGTCTTGTATGGAGTGGAATGAAAATGTTCTCGATCCATTAACAACAGATCCACCTGATTTCGTATTTACAACAGCAAACGTCAATCGAGGTGATACCCTCCCTCCAGGATATCTCAATCAGTGGAAAAAACTAGAAGGTATTACCGAAGTTATAGCCATACGTGATAACCCGAGGATGGAAGATGACATTCCTTTATGTGTCGAGGTAAATCCTGATGAATGTTCCGTTCCAAGACAAGATGCCTTGTCCGACATTCCTCCGTGGGAAAACACAGAAGGGATCCCTCCCAATGTGTTCTTTATCGACCTATCCGACTATTTCTGTCCAGAGGGAACATGTGAGGCTGTTATTGGAAATGTATTAATTTACCGTGACAATCATCACCTTTCCACTTTATATTCTGAAACGCTAGGACCTGTTTTAGAGGAATATATGATTGAAGCTTTTGAAAAGCTGAATAAATAAGAACAAATGATGTTAAACAAAAACGAGGCTGGCTCAAAAGGTCCTATCTTTGACCTATGAGCCAGCCTCGTCATCGTATTAATATATGCGCGATGGCATAATTATGGAAACTTTTAAGTTGGCATTATGCTCTCGGATGGCGTCCATAATTTCTTTGTCTGTCACGCCTTCCTTTGCCGTAATTAAATACGTGAGCTGATACATCGTTCCAAGACTTGTCGTTTCAACTTGCTGCAAAGTATAGTTTTTCAAGTACTTATCAAACAACTCATCAAACAGCTGTTCATAATGTAAGTTCTCTGGAATTGTCACCTTTAGTGTTTTTTCTTCTACATCTTTCTTGCCGTAATCAACAACAAATAAAATGTAGATTAAAACAGACAGCGTAATCGCAAATAAAATAGCTAAAATATAAAAGCCTAACCCGCAAGCAATCCCTGTTGCCATGCCGAAAAAGATAAACGCAATATCTTTCGGGTCACTCATCGCACTTCTGAAACGAATAATCGAGAATGCCCCGACTAAACCGAAGGCCACGGCAATATTATTTCCAATGACAATCATAATGACTGAGACAACGACAGACATAATAATGATTGTATGAATAAACGACTGAGAATATTGACCTTTTTTATGAGTAAGTTTATAAACCCATGTAATCAGTAAGCTTAAAATAAAACTTAAAATAATGGCTGCAAATGACTCAATCACAGCTAACCGTGTAGTATGATCTGCAAAAAATTGAAGTTCTTCAAACAATTGATTCATCGTATTCTCCTCAAGCTAAATAATGACTTTTTCCCTCAGTGTTACAGCGTCCCTACGCGCTTCTTCCATTAAATCGATACTTGTACAAAATTTCGAGACACTTTGCTTTTTACATTCAAATTCGCTAAGTAGACGCGTCAACCAAAGCGGGACACTATGCGTAACCTTCACTTCCATAATAACTAAATTCGGATCAACAAAGTGCTTCCCTTGTGGTCCATCTTCTACCCGCAAGTTATCATCACGGCACATTAAATTAAAATCGAACGTAACACGCAAGTCCTCTTCATATAAACCATGAAATGCCTGACGATCATAACTCACAATGATTCGAGGATCTAAGTCATATAAGCTCTTGAACGAATGAACCTCTTTTAGAATTTGCGGGTTTGAAAGGTCGTAGCCTTCCATAAAATCAGTTGTGCCACTTTGCAAGTAATGGTAAGCGTCACTTAATTTAATTTTCGTACGACGCTTATTAACAACATTGTTATACTTTTGCTTTACTTCTAAAAATGCAGGACCTTCTATCGTTGCATCTTCATAAACACGAAGTCGAAGTTTTTGTCTGAACCTAAGTTTATTTCTTGTTTCATAATAAATCTTTTTATCAGGGGAATCAAAATATAAACTAACAATGTTATAATAACCATTTGTACCAAATTTGTCATATCGCATTCTTTCTAACAAATAAGGGACTAATTTTTCGTAAATATTATATGGGATTAAATATTTCACTTCATAACGACTAAAGATCTCAAGTGCCAAGACCAATCACCACCTTAATTTATATTGGACTTAAGCTTTACAATATCTTTATAATAAGACTATTGATTTTTACAGAACGTTAACATAATTAGTAGTATAACACTGGTTTAATTCAACTGTCATTACAAAATCTAAGAGTTTTATTAATGGGAAAATCATTTTGAAATCATGATCATATTCAAGTTTCGTACAGGAGGACTCATAAATTGAAGAAGCAATTGTTTAAGAATTTACTATGGCTTATCCCTATTATTGCCCTAATATGGGGGATTGGATTTCAAATTGCCGATGATCAAAAATTGGTATTTGAAGATCCTGCTTTCGAAGAAGCAATTCGGACAGAATTACAAGTAGAAGAAGGAGCTATCCGGAAAGATATGCTCAATCGAGTAGAAAAGCTCTCCCTTGCTAATAGTGGAATTACCTCCATTGAAGGGATACAAGCCTTTGAGAACTTGGTAAGTTTAGACATATCTGGCAATAAAATTAGTGATTTGCAACCATTGCAACGGATGATTCGACTAGAAAGTTTGGACGTTCGAGATAATAACATTACTACGCTTGAGCCATTAGCTCAATTAAGAGCATTAACTTCCTTAAGTGTACGAGGGAATAAAGTTGAAAGCTTGGAACCAATTGGAAATTTAACAAATCTACTTTCACTAAACATTCGTGAAAACAAAATAGATGATTTAACTCCTCTTAGTAAATTGACAGAGCTTAACGACTTAAATGCAAGATATAACGACATTAGATCCGTTGAAGTGTTAACAACGTTACCTACTTTACGTGAGCGTCTTTATTTAGAAGGAAATCCCATTACAGATTGGATCGTACTCTCTCAAGCATACGACTCAATCAAAGATAAAGACTTTGCGCGGCCTGAACATCACTTAGTCTTTTCTGAGACAGGTGGATTATTCGATTCCGAGATTACAGTAAGCATATCTACTGAAGGAGATTCTGAAGGTGTCATTCGTTATACAACGGACGGTTCAGCTCCAGATGAAACATCAACTGCTTACAGTAACCCTATTGAAATTGCAAAAAATACAGTTATTCGTGCTAAGTTTTTCGCGGAAGGGATAGAGGAAAGTGATGAGGTTACTCACACATACTTAATTGGTGTTGATACGACATTACCAATTGTTTCTATTTCTACTGATCCAGCTAACCTATTTGACCGAGAAATTGGTATCTATGTACCAGGTATTTACTACAACCCAGATGCACCGAACCCACATCACACTGGAAATTTTGCACAAAGCGGAGCGGAATGGGAACGCCCGATTAACCTCGAGTTCTTCGAAAAAGACGGAGAGCGAGTCTTATCACAAGGTGCAGGTATCCGGATGCATGGAGGTGCATCAAGGACCGTTGATCGAAAGTCATTCCGTCTTTATGCTAGGAGTGATTACGGTGAAAATCGATTCCGTTACCCATTCTTTGAGGATGACACGCGAAGTGAGTATAACCGGTTACTTTTAAGAAATTCCGGGAACGATTGGAATAACACATTGTTCCGTGATGCCATGCTTCAAGAACTAATAAAAGATTTCGACTTAGAAACACAGTTATACCGCCCTACTACGCTATATGTAAATGGAGAGTATTGGGGTATTTATAACTTGAGAGAGCGGTATGATAGCCATTATTACGAAATTAAACATGGTGTCGACCCTCAAAATCTTGATTTTCTTGAAAGAGATGCAACGGTAATAGAGGGGACAAATGATGATTATGTTGCTCTTCTTGCCTATATGAGAGAAAATGATCTATCACAACCTGACGTATATGAACATGTTGCAAACCAAATTGATGTAAACAATTTTATTGATTATCAAATTGCACAAATTTTTGTCAGAAATACAGACTGGCCGGGAAATAACAACCGTTATTGGCGTGAACGACCTGATGGGAAGTGGCGCTGGTCTGTCTATGATCTTGATTTTGCTTTTGACTTACCTGGAGCTATCGGTACTGTTGCTCATCATACACTTGCATTTGCTACAGAACCAGGTGGGACAAGCTGGCCAAATCCAGATTATTCGACGTTTTTATTACGAACGCTCCTTGAAAATGATTCATTCCGTGAGACATTCATCTCACGCTTTGCTCATTATTTAAATACGAATTTCGAATCAGATCATGTTATTCAAACGATTGATAATATGGCTGCGGTTATTGCTCCTGAGATGCCAAGTCATATTGATCGTTGGGGTGCACCTGTCGATGTCGAAAAATGGAATGAAGAAGTCGATACAATGCGCTCCTTTGCCAAAGAGAGACCAGATTTCGTTCAAGCTCATCTTTTAAGCTATTTTGATTTACGTGGAATAGGCGAAATGACAATAGATAACGTTGATCCCGATCTAAAATGGAAAATTGCTGGACGAGATGCAAGTGATTTACCTGCCGGATGGAGTGGAACGTATTTTACAGACACACCAATTGATGTTTCGTTCCCGGAATTGGAGCAAATCCAAATTGATTCTAGTGATGAAACAGTCGTGGAACTAGGAGAAAACGGTACATTACTTTTACAAGAAGAGGGACTTTCTACGATTACTTTCTCCACAGCTAATGAAGTTGTTCTTGAGTTAACTATCGATGTCTCTCATATTAAGCAAAAAAACGAAACGGTAGAACTGGGTAGTACAGTTGAGCTAATCGATAATAACGTTGTACGTTGGGAAACAAGTGACGCAGATGTCGCTTCTATCGATGAAAACAATGTTCTCCAAATTAATGATTTTGGTTCCGTTGTTATTACTGGCCACACCCGTGAAGGCAATATCATTCACATTCTAAATGTTTCTACAAACAATATCGCTGATACCGCTGATTTTTACAATGCAAATAGTCCGATCTTCCATTACTCTGGAACTTGGCAACAAAGCAGAATTGCTGAACATAGAGATCAATTAGCGATCTTCTCAAACGAAATAGCTAGTGAAGTCTCTTTTACTTTTGAAGGAACAGGATTTATTTGGTATGGATACAGCGCAAGTACTCAAGGGTTAGCTGATGTTTATGTAAACGATGAGCTGATTGCTGAAGTCGACACTTATCAACCTAATGCAGTCTTCCAAAATGAGTTATTTGAGTTGACCGATTTAGAGCATGGTGAGCATACAGTCAAAATCATCGTCAAAGGTGAGAGCCGATCTGAAGCTACGAATGAGAGAATTCATATTGATGGGATTCAAGTATTAAAGTAAGTGGATAACAAAGCATGCACACGAGGTATTTTAGATGAAACTCTCGTGTGCATTTTTACATTTTATTGTAGAGATACAAGTTAAAGATTTAAAATTGAGTTATGAAAGACTTTTTCAACTGATTTACATTTAAATTGGTCTTCATCATAGCTATGAAGCTCTTTTCTCTACCTCTCCCCTTTTACTTCTGCCTTCATCGGCACTATGAAGACCTTTTCTCAAGCTATATTCAAAAACTTCGGTCTTCACCTTTACTAAATTTCACTTACATTTCTATTTTCCACTTAAATTCTCATAGGCATTCTCGTAATAAAATGGTAATCTAATATAGGAGTTTTCGACTACTACTTACTAACTTTTTGTGAGGAGCGTTTCATTGAGAAGCCTATTTGCCACGTCCATTATTTTTATAACCATTGGTGCATGTTTATATAGCATCTTCCAGTCCGAAGAAGCCTATAATCCAGAACTTGTTCTAGAGAATAATGAATCATACGTCCTAGAAAACACATCTAATAAGCTTAACCCATACGTGAAATCAGAGTTTCTACCTGTACTCATGTACCATCATTTTGAAGAAGAAATTACGGATTACCCATCCATGACCGTAACTCCAGAAACGTTTAAAAATCAATTACTCGCATTAATAGAAGCAGGATATGAAACCATTACGACTGAACAAGCGCTACAGTTTTATCAAAAGAAACATGATGGTCTACCAGATAAGCCCGTTTGGATCACCATTGATGACGGCTATCTAAGTAACTATGAATTTGCTTTTCCGATTTTAAAAGAGTTGAATATGAATGCAACGATATACGTTATCGCTAGCAAGATGGGGAAAGAACGATTGACCATCCCCCACTTTACATGGGACCACGCTCGTGAGATGGTCCAGTCCGGGTTGATTGATATTCAAAGCCATACGTATGATTTGCATCATCGTGAAAAAAAGGGCCTTGAAGCCATGCTTCTTCGTGAGGAACGGGATGACCAAGAGGAAATAGATGAGCAATACTATACTCGGATTTTTGATGATTTACAAAAATCAATTGATGTGATTGAAACAGAAATTGGAACAAAGGTCTTCTCCTTCGCTTATCCTTTTGGAGCCTTTAACGATGTAACCGAACAAATTGTTCAAGATGTCGGATTTGAATTGGTATTACTAACAGGCAGACGGACAAGCCATATAACTGACAATCCCCTGCGAATTAACCGCCTTAATGTTAATGATAACGTGTCCGGTATAGAATTAATTGAACGAATCGAGACGTTTAAGCCTTCTGTTTTTGATGAAGAGATATAAAGGCGTTCAAAAAAGCAGAGCGTACGAGGACGCTCTGCTTTTTTTATATAGCTTGTTCTCGCAACTGATCAAAGTCAATTGGCTCATTATGATCTCGTAAATTAATAATCACCGACTCATCAATGACATGAAATTCATCAAGAACTTCTACTAAGTATCGAAACCTTGTTTGGAACCTTAGAATATCAAACGTTTCTTGATCTACTTGCACAATCATATCAATCCGCTCAATTTCTACTGATTCCATAACAGAATCTAAATCTACTCCTTGTAATTCGCTTAAATTCATTTGTTCAAGATGACTGCGAACAAGAGGCTTATACTTTTCATCGGAACCTCGAAACGATACTTCATAAGCTGCAACGATTTTCTTGTTTTCATTTTCTTCCAATTCCAGATCTACTTCCTCATCTTCATCAATAACTTCCACTTCTGTCACATCTTCTGCAAATACTACATCCACTTCTTTCATTAGAAATTCATGGCGATACGGCTTATAAATTGATAATAACGAAGATATATTTTCAAAAACTACGTCATCAAATTGTTCACGATCATTTGTTTCCCATGTAGCTCCTTGATGGTCTGGCAAAGAAAGCCATTCATCATCATTTAAATACATTTGAAATTGCAGAGGTTCCCGCAAATCGAGTAAGGACATTTCAATCGTTCCATACATTTCTAACGGCTCAAATTGTACATCTGCCTCCATCGTACTGCGAAATGTCTGCTGTTGAGCTCGCAAGCTTTGCGTCCTTGATAATGACACGGTTTCTAATTGTTCTAATTGGGCCAATCCTTCATCATAGACTTCTTCCGTTGAAATTGATTCACGACAACCTGTTAAGATGATTATGACCATAAGTATGATCCCTGCTGCTATCTTTCTTTTCATAATTATCTCTCCTATTATGACTACAAATAACTACAATTTACGCTAATTAATCACTCTTCCTATTGTACATAAATGGGTTATCCGAAAACAAGCGATATTTCATCTAAGAATGAATTCAAGCATAATCGCACCACAATACTACCAATTATTACAAATTTCTTTTCATTCTTTGACATTATTCTGTTACGAAACTGTAATATTCGACACTTCTTTCTTATGATAGACTAACAGAGTACATACTCGTAATAAATTGATATAAAACATACATATTGTAGAAATTTAGGAGTGATTTTCTTGTTTAGTAGAATAATGTTGACTCTCCTTGCCGTCATCTTACTAGTTACACTGTATCCTAGTAATCAGGTAAGTGCGTCGTCAACAGCAGACAAAGTCGTTGCAGTTGCCAAAGCACAAATCGGAGTTCCTTACAGATGGGGAGGAACAACACCAAGTGGTTTTGATTGTTCTGGATTTATGCGTTACGTTTATAATCAAGTTGGAATTTCGCTTCCACGCACAACTGCAGAACAATATCGTGTTGGGCAAAAAGTTTCTAAATCGAACCTACGACCTGGTGATCTAGTATTCTTTGAAACATATCAACCAGGAGCCTCACACTCTGGTGTATACATAGGTAACAATCAATTTGTACATGCCTCATCTTCAAATGGAGTGAGTACCTCTTCTATTAATGATCCTCATTACTGGGGCCCTCGTTATTTAGGCGCTAAACGAGTAATTGAAGAAAAACAGCCAACTGTTCAAGAAGCAAAGCCTGTTTCATTGCCAGCTGGTCAATATCATGATGTCGATAACTCTTTTTGGGCACATGACATGATTAAAAGACTTGGAGAAGCTGGAATCATTAATGGTTATAGTGACTTTACTTTTAAGCCAAACAATGAAATTACTCGCTCTCAAGTTGCGAGATTATTAGCAAGAGCTTTAGATTTAAAACCAACGAATTACTCTGGTGACTTTAGTGACGTTCATTCCAATACAAGTGGTTATGAAGAAATTCAAGCAGTAGTTGATGCGGGATTATTCAAAGGTGACTCAAATGGCAACTTCCGTCCTAATGATCCATTTACTAGAGCCCATATAGCGATTGTGTTTGATCGAGCATTTGATTTACCTGAAGCTGTGACAGCTGCTGGCTTTACTGATGTTCCTTCATCCTCAAATGCTTATGATGCAATCCAAAGATTAGCAGCAAGCGGAATTACAACTGGACATAATGACAACACATTTAGACCAAATAATTCAACAACAAGAGCACAGCTTGCCGTTTTCTTACACCGTGCATTATATGAATAATATATTTTAAAAGGGGATGTCTCAAAGGTCCGCAACAGAGGTGGCAATGGCTCCGTTCGCTACGCGCCGTGAGTGTGTACCCCACTCCTCTCAAGGCTTTTAAAAGATGTAGCGACTACGCTCATTGCTTCGAGGATATCCCAAAAGGTCAAAAGCAGACCTTTTGGGATATCCCTTTTTTTATTTCCAACGATACTCTCTCTTCTAATTTTTTGAAGTTTTAGGTATGATAGTAAAAGAGTCATCGTTACAAACGAATACGGGGAGGCTGTTCATGAAGGCAAAACCATTTATACTCTTAATGTTAAGTCTAGTTCTTTTACTAGGACTTGACCATGGAAAAGAAGTAGAAGAATACATTATTACATTTAACGATCACATAGATGAAGTAGTTTTAGAGAATGCACATATTGAGATTATTGAGAGCTTTGATTTATTTCCAGGTGTCGTTGTCCAAACGAGCCGTGACCAGCTTGATCAACTAATCTTACATTCTAGTATCCATACAGTTGAACCAAACATCCAATTAACATCAACTTCTTCCTCCTCAAAAAATTGGGGAATTGAACATTTAAATATTCCGCAGTCATGGGATTCTGGTTATTCCGGAAAAGGAGTAAAAGTCGCTGTCATCGATAGCGGTATTGCAACGAATCACTCTGCTCTTAAAGTGGCAGGTGGGGTATCCATGGTTAATTATACAAACTCTTACAACGATGATTTTGGACATGGCACTCACGCAGCAGGAATTATTGCTTCAACGGCTAGTAAGGCTCCTGGTGTTGCTCAAGGAGTTCAATTATATGCTGTCAAAACATTGGATCGAAATGGTATGGGACGGCTGAATGATACGATTCGAGGGATTGAGTGGGCTGTTAATAATGGAATGGATATTATTAACTTAAGCTTAGGTACCGATGAATCACATACGGCATTAAGGTCTGCAGTGGACGAAGCTCATGAGCGTGGGGTTATTATTGTTGCTGCTGCCGGTAACAAGCATAGCAACTTTGATAAGCCTATGCCTGTACAGTACCCTGCTCGATATGGAAGTGTTATTGCCGTATCTGCTCTTGATAAAAATAACAAGATTGCTAGGTTTTCTGCAACAGGTGCAGCCATTGAATTAACAGCACCTGGTGTAGATATTTACAGCACATATTTAAATAATCGTTATACACATATGGATGGGACGTCCATGGCTTCCCCATTCGTCGCTGGTGTCATTGCACTTTATAAAGAAGCGTACCCTAACGCTTCTAATATCGAAATTCGCAGGCTCGTCAGGAACAATGCACTTGATTTAGGAGCACAAGGACGTGACGAATTATTTGGCTTTGGACTCGTCCAGCCACCTATTAAGAAAGGTTCTACTGATCCTACTTTGCATTCTTTCAAAGATGTAAACATGAATTCATGGGCGGCTGAACATATTAGCTACTTATTTGAAAGAAACATTGTTACAGGATATGACAACAACCAATACTTCAAACCTCAAGATAAAGTGCGACGTGGACAAGCGGTTGCGATGATCGGTCGTTCCAGTAATTGGGATGGTACGCAAAGAAGTACAGAATTCCCTGATGTAAGACAAGACTACTTCGCCTCAGGATATGTCCTAGAAGCTATAAATAGAGGAGTGATATCAGGCTACTCAGATGGAACATTTGGACCTAATAACTTTATGACACGTGGACAAATGGTCAAGATTATTGGAAAAGCCTACAATTTAGAAGGTGATTATGTGAACACGTTCTCTGATGTAAGTGAAACAACAACAGGAGCAGAAGCGCTTCCTATCTTAGTTGAGCTTGGCATTGTCGGTGGATATCCTGACGGAACGTTTCAACCAAATAAGCCAATTTCCCGAATACAATTTGCTGTTATTATGGCAAGATTACTGAACGAGGATTTAAGGTTATAAAAAATGCTAGAGGCGGTATTACGTCTCTAGCATTTTTTATTTCTATACTTCCTCCGCCTCTGTTCTGGACTTTTAGGACAGCCCTTTTGCTTATGCTTTTCGCCTATAAACACCAGCACTCCCGACTGCTAAAGGTCTCAGGCTATAAGAAAATCGGTATCGAGACGACTGTTCAGTTCCTCACAATAAAAAAGCGCCTCTTATCAAGGCGCTTTTTCTTAGAGCTTCTATTAGCAACGTTTTTTATCGTCTACAAAAGCAGCTCCAACAATAATTAATAGAATGAACAGAACAACGATTAACGCAAATCCTGTTCCAGGGCGAGAATACGCACCTGCCACCTGTGGACCATAACCGCAACCATATCCGTATCCATAGCAGCTCATCTTTTCCCCTCCTTCCACCAGTTATGCTATATTGTATGTCCAAATAAAAAATTCGTTTAGATGAAAGTCACAGGGTTGAGAATTTTTTATAAAATTTCATCCTGCTAAAGACAAGCACTCCCTCCTTCCTTGTACATAAATTAGTAAAGAAAGGAGGATGAAACATGAGTAGTTGGATTTTCTTAATGTTAGCTTGTATTTTAGCAGGGTTCGCTTTATTAAACTTACCGTTATCAGGTACGTTTTTAGCTGGAATTGACCCAATTACAACAGTGATCGGTCTCCTAGCTGTATTGGTCTTCTCACTTTATCTCATTACTAAAGGCGTACTTTTTATTTTTCGAAAGCTATAAAGGAAACCCAGGCATATTGAGTTCGAGGGCACTGAAAAGGTACAAATCAACCTTTTTCAGTGCTCGATTAAGTAGCAATGGCTCCGCATGCTGCGCGCTTGCTATGGGAAACCCGTTCATAGCAGGCATTTTAAAAAAGGCAGCACTCCGCACATGGCTTCGAGGTCACTGAAAAGGTACAAATCAACCTTTTTCAGTGACCTCTATTGAGTTGCCTGGGTCTTTCCCTTTTCAACTATTTACAATTTCCCCCTCTACCTGCTCATTTTAAAAAAGTTTCATCCCTGCCTCTAAACATTTTCTCACTCTCACTTATATATACAAAGTGAGAGGAGGTGATACGATGCTAGTCGATTCTCGCTTGATTCTAAGTTTAGAAAACGGTCAAGACAACGAGGGCAACCCAATTCGAAGAACGAAGAGCTTCAACAACGTCAAACCAACGGCAACCGACCAACAGCTTACATCGGTTGCAACTGTGTTAGCTCCTCTTCAAGAGTGGGATGTAGTCTCTGTTGACCGTACGAACATTCACAGCTTGATGTAATTGATTGAAAAATGATTAGAAAGGAGGAAATACTTTGAGCAAACGACTTGAGTTAGTATTTGAAAATGAAATGGGTGGAAATGTTACTCTTTCGCTAGACAATCCTATCTACCCAGCGAATGCCGCTGCTGTTAGTTCAGCAATGGATACGATTGTCGCGCAAAATGCATTTGTATCTTCTGGCGGAGACATTGTCGCTAAGAAATCGGCGAGAATTGTTGATCGTACTGTTGAAGATATTGAAATTTAATGTGTAAGGAGAGGGAGGAACTTTTTTCCTCCCTCTTTATTTCGAAAGGAGGGTATTCATATGGATGCATGGCTGCCAGTTTTAAGTGAGTTTGGCTTTCCGGTCATTGTGACTCTCTACCTTCTTCACCGGATAGAGAACAAGCTCGACCTCGTCAACCAATCTATTTTAAAACTGCCAGAAAACTTGTACCAACAAACATATCGGGGAGTGGAGCAGAAGAAGATGATAGAGTAGCAGAAAGGATTACCTCAAACCTGCAGTCTACTGAATACTGAATCCGCTCGATGAGGAGCTTTTCTTTGCTCTGATTTGAGGGTTTGGGTCTTCATCTCTTTGATGAAGACCTGTTCCTTGCTCTATTTTGGGCGTTTGGGGCTTCATCCTCTTGGGCTAAAGAGCGAGTTCACGTTGTCAAACTCAGACGTAACAACATTTCCCTCAAGTTCTCCGAAATGCTCTTGAATAATAGTCATCAGAAGACTCCCCCTCTCTCTACTAAAAAAAGTTAATGAACTAACACCCAAGCGTTAGCTCATTAACTTGATCAATCATAATGATTCAATAAAACGTAGGAATGCTGCTGTTCCTGCATCATTTCGTTTAAACACGCCCGCATGCTCCAATATCATTGCAAATACTTTTCCTACTTCATCTTGTAAAATCGACGACACATTCTCTTCCGTCAGTTCAGAATGAGTCTCCTTAATTTTCAAAGCCCAATCAAGATGCTTCGCAATCCTCTCGTTGCGAGAAATAGCCGCCTCCGCATCACCTGTTGGCAATACGCTCGCAAGCTCCTCTAACTCTTCTTTCAAACGTCCCGGAAGCACGGCAAGACCCATCACTTCAATTAAGCCAATGTTCTCTTTTTTAATATGATGTACTTCAGCGTGTGGATGGAAGAGACCATCTGGATGCTCATCTGTTGTTCGGTTATTGCGCAACACCAAATCAATCTCAAACAATTCCCCGCGTCTGCGCGCAATTGGCGTGATCGTGTTGTGAGGTGTATCGCCTGTAAACGCATGAATCTCCGCATCGCGATCTTCATACTGGTTCCACTGAGCTAGCACGTAATCCGCTGCCTCAACGAGAGATTCACGTGACTCTCCTTGAAGACGAACGACCGACATCGGCCATTTCACAATTCCTGCTTGAACGTCTGGGAATTTTGCTACCGTAAAAGAATGTTCAATTGGCGCCTGTGCCATCGGGAAGTCATGGCTCCCGCCTTGGAAGTGGTCATGACTTAAAATCGACCCTCCGACAATCGGCAAATCTGCGTTCGAACCAAGGAAATAATGCGGAAACTGCTCCACAAACTCAAGCAACCTTGCAAACGTTTTTCGAGAGATTTTCATCGGTTCATGCTCACCTAAAAAGACAATAGCATGCTCGTTGTAATACACATAAGGTGAGAATTGTAAGTACCATTGTTCCTCTGTTAACGTCAGCGGAATGACTCGCAAGTTTTGACGAGCAGGATGATTTACCCTTCCAGCAAAACCGACGTTCTCCTTACATAGCAAGCACTCCGGATACGAGGTCGATGCAAGCTGCTTTGCTGCCGCAATCGCCTTCGGATCCTTTTCTGGCTTAGAAAGATTAATCGTAATTTCCATATCACCGTATTCCGTCGGTGCATACCAATGCTCATTTTTCGCAATTCGGTCTGTTCGAATGTAATGGACATCTTTTGAAAATTGATAAAAAGCTTTCGTTGCTTCCGTTGGGCTATTTGCCTCATATCGCTCATAAAAATCTTTGACAACCTCTGAAGGTCGAGCTGTTAAACAGCCCATGATTTTCGTGTCTAGTAGATCACGATACGTAACGGTATTTTCTTCAAGAATGTTGTGTTCTGCCGCCCAGTCTACTATTTCACTTAAGATCTCAACAGGCGTCTCTAACTCTTCGTCATTTACTTGAACTAGCTCTGCATCATCGATTCCTAATACTTGAAAGATTTGATTCCGGCTATAATCAAGGTCCCACTTCGAAATGAGACCCTTCTGTAATCCGAACTGTAGGAGTCGTTCAATTTGTTCATGAATGTGTACACTCATGTCTGACATCCTTTCTATTGTTTATTCACTGCAACCTCTTTATCGTAGCCTGTTGGGTTAGCCACATGCCACTTCCAAGCGTGCTCGACAATCATTTTCAATTCTGGGTATCGTGGCTGCCACCCTAGCTCTTGATTCGCTTGTTCTGCTGATGCAATTAGCGTTGCCGGGTCTCCCGCTCTTCTTTCTGAGACAGCAGCTGGAATCTCGTGACCTGTTACTTCTCTGCACGTTTCAATCACTTCTTTTACAGTAAAACCTTTCCCATTTCCTAAGTTGTAAATCGACGTTGTATTGTCGCGACGTAATTTTTCTAGTGCTAAATAATGAGCTTCTGCTAAGTCCATGACGTGGATATAGTCGCGGATGCAGCTGCCATCTTTTGTATCATAATCTTCACCGAAAATCTGCACCTGTTCACGCTGACCTAATGCGACTTGTAAAACGATCGGAATCAGGTGTGATTCAGGGGTATGGTCTTCTCCAATGCGGCCATCTGGATCTGCTCCAGCCGCATTAAAATAGCGCAAGCAAACTGACTTTAATCCGTATGCCGCGTCACACCAGCGGAACATTTTCTCCATCGCAAGCTTTGTTTCTCCATAAGGATTCGTTGGAATGGTCGGATCCGTTTCTTTAATTGGAATGTTTTTTGGCTCTCCGTAAGTCGCAGCTGTTGATGAGAAGACAATATGCTTTACTTCATGTTTCACCATTTGCTTCACAAGCGTGTGAGAGCCAATAACGTTGTTTTCATAATAATCTAGAGGCTTCTCAACACTTTCTCCGACTAAGGATGAAGCAGCAAAATGAACAACAGCTTCAATGGTATGTTTTTGAAAAATATCACTGAGAAGTGCCTCATCATGAATCGATCCTTGATAAAACGTAACCCCATCTAAAAGAGCTTGCTTATGGCCTTTTTCCAAACTATCTAACACTACAACATCCTCGCCCTTATCTAGAAAATAAAGGACCGTATGGCTGCCAATGTATCCCGCTCCACCTGTAATTAAAACACTCATTTACTTTTGCACCTCCAATTGACGTTCATGAACACCGTTTCCAGCTTCGCAAATATAAAATGTTGGTGTTAACCCTGTTTCCTTTTCATACTCTTTTGTCACTTGCTCTTTAAATGTATCAACAGCCTCTGCTTTGACAACACTTACGGTACACCCGCCAAAGCCCGCTCCCGTCATACGCGTGCCGACACAACCTTCTACTTTTCTTTGTGCTTCAAATAAGGCGTCAAGTTCTTTTCCTGTTACCTCATAATTTTCTTTTAACGATAGATGGGAACCGATCATTAATTTACCGAAAATAGCTAGATCGCCGTTTTGCAACGCTTCTTTCGCACCGTTTGTACGCTTGTTTTCTGTTACCACATGCTTCGCACGACGGTAAAGCAGGTCATCTTGGATCAGAGCTTCCATTTCCGGGAGATCTTCACTTGTTAGATCACTTAATGTTTGCGTGTCAGGCTTTTTCGTTTGAATTCTTCGTAACGCTTCCTCACATTGTGCTCTACGCTCATTGTATTTTGAATCAGCAAGACCTCTTCGCTTGTTTGTATTTGTAATGACGATTTTGTGGCCATGAAGCTCTAGAGGAACATCCTCAGCGTGCATCGTCATCGTATTTAAATAAATCGCATGCTTTTCTTTGCAAAGGCCAACAGCATATTGATCCATAATGCCGCTATTTACACCAATAAAATTATTTTCCATGCGCTGACAAAGCTTCGCTAAATCCACTCGTGAAATCGACGCATTGGCTAACTCTGCTAAACCATACGCTGTTACCATTCCGATTGAAGCTGAAGAAGAAAGCCCTGCGCCATTTGGGATTGTTCCTTCATACAGGATGTCTGCTCCCTTTAAGACAACGCCTTCATTTCTAAGTTCTTTGATAATTCCTTTTGGATAGTTGCCCCAGTCATCATCTTCTTCGTACGTTAATTCATCCAACGTAAAAGAAACTCGTTGTTCAAAATTCGTACTCGCTAAGTGGAACGTTCTATCCTCTCGCTCACGAACGACCATTTCCGTTCCGATCGTCAGCGCCGCAGGAAAAACATATCCGCCATTGTAATCTGTATGCTCTCCAATTAAATTCACACGTCCCGGAGCAAAAAATAAGCGCTTTTCTTTATCAGACGCAGGAAACAGCTGATCAAACTTTTCTAAAAGACTCGTTGTATTCCACATATGTGCACACCTCATTTTAGTGATTTTCTATCAAAAAGATAAACTTCATTAATTAATTTAATTAATTAAGATTGTATCATACTTTTAATAAAATAAAACCCTTTTATCAAAAGTATTTTGCAAGCGCTTAATCAGTGCGGAACTTGTGGGCTAAAAAGGTCCTTTAACACGAGCGTTGCTGCACCTATTACGGTTCCGTCATCGCCTAATTTTGATTGGATGATTTCCGTCTCACGCGCTTGAGATGTAAGCGCTCTCCGCTTAACAACCTCACGTAACGGCCCTAACACAAAGTCACCGGCTTTTGACACGCCGCCCCCGACGATAATTCGAGTTGGGTTAATTAAATTGATCAGATTCGTAACTCCTACCCCAATCGATCGCCCTGTTTCAGCTAAAAGTTGGATCGAAAACTCATCGCCCTCTTGTGCACATTGATAAATGAGCGCACCATTGATTTCATCTGGGTTGTGATCGGCTTTTTCTAACAGCTTCGCATTTCTCTCAGACTGCAAAGCATGCTCCCTGAGGACACCTCCACCCGCAATCGTCTGCAAACATCCGTAACTGCCACAAGAACATCGACTTCCGTTAATATCGACAATAATATGACCAAATTCCCCAGCGATACCATTTTGCCCATGGAACAGTTCATTGTTTAAAATGATCCCAGCACCAATTCCGACACCAATGTTAATACAAATGACATTATCGATTCCTTGGCCATTTCCAAACCACGCTTCCCCTAATGCTAAGGCACGAACATCGTTCTCAACAAAGGTTGGGATTTGAAATTGCTGTTCAACCGTATCTTTTATTGGAATTTCACTCAATTGAAAGTTTGGAGCAAAGACAGCGATGCCTTTGGTATGGTCCACAATCCCGTGCATCCCAATGCCAATTCCAATCACTTTTTCCTTTGATACCTTTGATTTTTTAATGACTGTATCAACAGCTGCTGTGATCGCCTCAAGCAACAGATCGTTCGTTAACTGCTTTGGGAGTTCTACCTCACACTTCGCTTGAATCGCTGCATTCAGATCCGTCACAATGGCACGAACGAAATGCCCTCCTACATCAATTCCAACAATAAATGAGTGTTGGTCATTAATCGTCAAAAGGATCGGTTTGCGTCCTCCCTGAGACGTGCCAACCTTGCTTTCTCTTACTAAATTGGCTTCGATTAATTCAGCAACAATATTCGTAACCGTCGGTGGAGTCAATTTCGTTTTCTTTGCTATTTCAGCCCTAGAAATTGGGCTATGAAGTCTAATTGTATTTAAGATTGTCGACTTATTTAATGTTTTCATCCACTGAAAACTTCCGGTCATTTGATTTCGTGACATTATCGTCCCTCCTTCTCTCACCATCTATTATAACTGTTTCGTTCCTAGTTAATAATCCCCAAATCTAGTTGAGGAAATAATAGTTATTTCCGGGGGTCAGACCCCTCTTTACTACGTTAAATCATTAAAACGACAAAAGAGAACTGATGTATTTCTCCAGCCCTCTTCATTTGATTATGTATTATATATTGGAAGATTCAATCAACCTTTTCCCCTAACAATCCATCCCAAGCGGCAAACGAATATGAAACGTTGTCCCTTTACCGACTTCACTTTCTACCTCTAATGATCCTTGATGGTTATTTTTTATAATGTTTTTCGTTACCATCATCCCAAGACCCGTCCCGCCTTCTTTTGTCGTAAAGAACGGTTCTCCTATTTTTTTAAGCTTCTCTTTTGGAATTCCTGGGCCATTATCGATGACTTGAATAAGAACATCTTTCTCATTTGTGTCTACTTTTATGATGATATTTCCGCCATTAACCATCGCTTCTGTTGCATTTTTTATTAGGTTTAAAAAGGCTTGCTTGATTTGATGTTCGAGGCACGAAATAATTGCTTCGTTAGAGTTCCATTCTGTATCAATTCGAATATTTTTCAAAATAGCTTGCGGCTCCATGAGCATGACGACTTGAGTAATGAGATCCTTTAAATCATGTTGAGTAAAATTAATGTCTTTAGGCTTTGAAAACATTAATAGCTCTTTAATAATCTTTTCGATCCGATTAAACTCTGAGTCCATGATGTCAAAATAATCTTCTCGTAATTGCTTGCTTTCTCTAATTAGCTGCACGAAACCTTTTAAAGATGTAATTGGATTACGAATTTCATGAGCAATCCCCACAGACATTTGTCCAACTAACGAGAGCTTCTCCCACTCAGCTAGCATTTGCTCTGTTTTCTTTTTCTCAGAAATATCCCTAAACGTAATGACGGTCCCGATAAACTCTCCCTTTTCCACCATCGGATTTACTGTGTATTCAACAGGAAAAGAAGTACCATCTTTCCTCCAAAAGATATCATCTTCGACAAAAATACTTTCACCACTATTTAACGCATGATAAACAGGACATTCAGTTAGAGGAACGTGCTCCCCTTGCTGATTCGTATGATGGATTAAGTCATGGAGATTTTGCTTCTCAAAATCAGTGATTAGAAAACCTGTTAATTGTTCAGCTGCCTTATTCCAAAAAATGACATTCGCCTGCAAATCAACTTCTCTATTTCATTTTTCAGTTTACACTCTGATAGGTTCTGATTTATTGACATAATCGTAATCGTATCCTTTTTTTTCTTTTTATTATAAATGATAGATTACAAAAAGTCGAAACTAGCTTAGATTCATAGTATGTTTACGAATTGAAGTGATGTGGTAGGTAATATATATAACTCAAATAGGGGGTTATCTTATGCAAAGTATCATGAAGGAACGTGCTCTAGCAAAGGTTGATAAGGAAATTTTACTAGATGCTCGCAATAAAGCAATGAAACTCCAATTGGATGAAGAGTTTATTAATTTGTTAAATCGAGAGCTTTATTTAAGAGAAAAAAAGACAAACTAAATAACATTTATAAACAAATGAGAGCTAGGCATCAAACGCCAAAGCTCTCATTTTTTATGAATCCTCGAAATACCTTCACCAAACCGTCTATATTCTGTATAATTAATGTATCAATGATGTTTAAAGACTTATTATTGTGGTATTCACCTATAGGACTCAATACCAAGGGGGATATATGATGAAGAACACTTTCACAAACAAAGGGTTAGGGAGGCTTGATCATGAAATTCTATTAGATGCAAGACAGAAAGCTCTCGCACTCCAATTAGACCCAAAATTTATTGAGTTAATAGAGAAAGAAATAGAACTCAGAGAAAAGTTATCTTCAAATAAATCTACAGAGAGAAAGCAAGAATCTTAGTTAATGCAGATTTTCGCTATAAATTTTTGTGAAAAAGCTCTATTCTTAAAAAAACCAAATAAACTATATTATCCCAGCGTACAAAGAGGTGATAATATGTTTCCTTGGCTTCAAGAAATGAGTCTTCATCCACATGTGCACCACAATCCAAGTCATGACAGACACTGGAACCCTTCTTACCAAGATCACCTATTGTTGCATTGGACTCCATGGAACCCTTGGTATCCACGTCGTCCATGGTGGTAGGTTTTACAAAGGAGGCTGTCTAAAAGCCAGTTACAGAGATGACAATGGCTCCGTTCGCTACTCGCCACGGTTCTGCACATGAATTAGGGGTTATCCCAAAGGTCAAATTTAGACCTTTTTTGGGATAATCCCTTTTTTGATCAGTAGTTATGATTGTAGTAATCCGGGAAATGTCCTGTCCCTTGTCCGAACGCATATCCATGATGCAAATGATACTCTTGATGATCCTTCTTTTTGGCGGGCTTTTGCTCAGCTAGCACCTCATTTTGAGGTTGCTGATATCCGTGATGCCATTGCTGCTGAGGATGTCCATAGTGGTACCCTGGATGATGTCCAACATGTCCATGCCCATAATGGACTGGATAAAAGCCCGGATGGTGCCAAATGTGCCCATGGCCATACCGTGCGGGTGCAACTGGGCCAAACCTGTGAAATGCATTTACAAACATATCATCACCTTTTCCTTAGAGCTTATATATCCTATTGAACAAGGACAGGATAAGAGCTTATCCTTTTGGAAATTAGGCATTAGTAGAAGTGCCAGCTTGCCACTCTTGATGATTCTACAACAATCTCAGAAACTCTAAAATACGGATCGTAAACATTGTAAAACTCTACAAGAAGAATGTAGATATCGTGGATTCGCTATACTTTTTTCACCAATCGAATAAGATATAGAGACAATACCACCTCTCCTTTTTGGTGAGGGCACTGAAAAAGGTTGGGTTTTACCTTTTTAGTGCCCTCTATGCAATGTGCGAAGCCGTTGCCATGTTTTAATTAAGCCTTCTATGAGTGGGTTTCTCATAGAAGGCGCGCAACGTGCGAAGCCATTGCTACTTAATCGAGCCACTGAAAAAGGTACGGCTTTAACCTTTTTCAATGGCCTTTTGGGGAGGTGTTTATATAGATCAATTCAGGGTAATAAAAAAATAGATTACGAGCGCTCCTAATCAATTCAACAAAGGTGTGATTGGTATGGACAATAATAAAAATGAAACAAGACATTCTAATAATAAAAAGCCTTGGTACAATCAAGGCTGGATGTGGCTCATTGTAGCTGCAGTTGGGATTGGTGTTCTGTTTTTCGCTCTTTCTGGCTTAACGGATGAAGTCTCTAATATGAACGAGTCAATCCAAGACCAAACAGAGGCCATTGAAGAACAAACACAAGTAACAGAATCGATCAAAGAAAGCATGGACAATCTCATTACGACCATTCAAGATGCTGTAAATAGATTAACAGGAGCGAATAGTTAACGTTTAACCAAAATTGATCGGAAAACAGGAGTGGCAGATGCTCGCTCCTGTTTTTTCTATGAGTCTGCTTGATACTGTCCAATTTCTGCGTTTACTATCCAATCCTGCTACATCCAATCCTCAACATTTACTGTCCAAACAAGTCGATTTACTGTCCGCTCCCCCAAAAAACCACGCAAAAAAACAAGAGCATGTTCATCCCCATGCTCTCGCTCCTTCTCCACTGCTATCTATTTATTTTTGAAAAAACACCGTAAACGTCAAAGCAAGTAACGTGAAAATTCCCGGATTTCTAAGTGTGTTCGTCATTTGAATAACCTCCTGAATGTTCATCTCTTTTGGATAACTTCATACTACCAAGCATCCAAAAAGCTGTAAGCATTCATGTCAGGTTATTTACCAATAAATATGTATTCTAAATACAGGTTATAACAATCCTTACTCGACCACACTCATATCAAACCCTCGCTCCGTTACATATCCCTCAATAGAATGCACGTTCAACCCTTTAGCTAGCGCCTCTGCTTCCGCTTCAAAATAATCATCCACATACTTGTAATCATCATACAAATAAGCGACTCGCGCTAAGCCCTCACGTAAAAGCACCTCCTGCACATTCACACCATCTACAGTGAAGATATGACCAAGCAACCTATCATACCGGTCAAAATCAGCATTTTCATCGATCTCAATAACGACATACCCACTTTTCAATAATTCCTGAACACGCTCAGTGCTTTCTCTTCCATAAAGCTGCTTCACATTCGTATCCTCTGGAGTATCTACTGCTAAAAATCTCACTCGTACAGAAGGACCAACTTCAGACAGCTCCTTAACTAAGTCGAGATCACTAACATAATCCAAGTTTACATCTTTAATACGAATGGTGTCCCCATCTACTACTCTCTCAACGCTTGCAAAAATCCAATCACTCTCAAAAAAAGAAGCATCATCGGCCACAATTTCTACTGGTAGTTCCCTTTCCACCGGTGCACAAGCACTAAGTAATAGAGCGAACGACAAGAACAATATCTTCCTTTTAAACATTTTCCTATCCCCTTTTAAATGAATGCCTGCTTTATTATATCAAACAAAAAAGGAGCTCTACACTAGTACTTGATTTTAAGTACTCATCAGAGCTCTCATCTTAGTATTCTACATCACCGGTGAGCTTTTTCTATCGCTTGAGATAAAACTGCAACTTCCTCGACCTTCAATTTCCGTTTCAGCTTCTCTTCAAAATAAACCTTCATATTCTCCAAAATCGTCTTGTTAGTCATTTCCCTCACCTCACTGTCATCATAACAGCACCTTGTCTCGCAATCATCATGTATGGCATATAATTTACCTAATTTACAGAATCTACATACAATCTATCAAAAATCGACAAAACTCGGGTGGTGCCAGTGCACTCCCTAGGCAACAGCTACAAAAAACTGTAAAATAAAGTAGACTTATCATATCGACTCACATGGGGGATTTATATAATGAGGTACCATTTAGAACTAGTAAGGAGTTTAGTAGAACCAGATACAAAGGTTGACCAGTTATCAATTGCAGAAGAGATCCCTCTTAACCTAGGGAAAGTAGTATTCATTCTCTTCCTAGGGGTATCCGTCTCGATCGTACAAGCTTACTACGGCTTACATACGTCAGGCATTTCTCACGTCATTACTAATTATACTGCGAGCCAATTTGAGTTAGCCAAACTGATGATTGGACTAGGCGGAGTGTTAGATGCGCTCGTATCGCCCCTCGCCTACTTGATGTTCACAAGTGTATGGTTTTGGGTGTTCTTAGATGAAACACATTATCGACAAGCCTTTGTCGTATCAACCATTAGCATCTTCATTCTTACTATCGGAAACATAGCGCTGCTGCCTTTTGAAGTTTTGCTCGGAGTTCAATCAGCTACGTCTCCCTTTGCTTTAGGTGTTCTTGCTCATTTGTGGACAACAAATGAATACTATATTCACTTTTTTGGGCAACTCTCATTATTTTTCATAGCGGCAATGATTTACCAAATCTATGCATTTTCAAAAATAGCTTACACGAGGAAATGGTTCTTAATTGTTATAACCGTGTTAGCTCATCTCATCATGATTGTCACATCAGTATTTTTATTATTTCTATCAAACTTTCTTAGCGTTGATTTGATGTAAAGGTGGTCACAACTAGTGAAAAAGTGGAAAGTAAATGTCATCGTTTTTGCTTGTGTCTTATTGATTTCAGTTAATGTCTTTCTCATTGTCGGGAGTGAAAGTAAAATTCCACGCTTACAAATTGTTGATGAAATTCTATCACCAACTGAACGCGACCTCGTTGAATCAACCGAGAAACCAGGTATTATTTTATCTACGAATGAAGAGCATATTTACTTTAATGAAAATATCGGTTCAATGGGTGATCTTTATGTAGTAGAGGGACAAGAAGTTCATGTTGGAGATATTCTATTTACTTATGAAAACATTGAAATTGAATCTACCGAGCAAGAATTACAGTCAAAAATTGATCAGATTGATTTGAAAACATCTCAGCTATCAGAAGAGATTTGGACAATTACATCAATCAAAAACAGGCTCGAACAACAAAATTATCAATTCGATGATGAAGCAGAAGAAGAACTTACAGCATTTCAAAATCAACAAATAGACCAATATGAAGTACAAATTTTACAAAAGCAACACCAAATCGAAGCGCTCGAATTTGAAAGGGATATCCATCAACAATCCCTCCTCGCGCTAAATAGCCAACAATATGAATTAGAGGTGACCAGTCCAGTAACGGGAATCATCAAAGAAGTGAACACCCAGCAAAACGCACCACTACTGACCATTGTCTCTAGCACATTACTAGCCCAAGGGGAGCTAACACAGGCAGAATCTCAAGAGATTCATGAAGGGTTGAGAGTTGAAATCACAGGACATAATCAAGAACCAATTAACGGGATCCTCTCGCGGATTTCCAACCTACCTGCAAAAGAACCCACACTTGATAAAGAAACTACCTACCCTTTTTATGTAGACTGGGATATGGAAGAGCAAGATGACGGACTAAAGGTTGGATACCATGTGTATCTCAATATTATTCAAAATGAAATTCATAGCGCAATCACAATACCTGAGTCTAGCATCTTAGTAGAGAATGATGAATATTCTATCTTCATTATTGAAGACGGCCTTCTCGAACAACGCCATATTGAATTAGGGATGTCGCAAAATAACCATCAACAAGTCACAAGAGGGGTTGTGTTAAGAGAGCGGCTTGTATCAAACCCTTCTGGTATGCTGGATAACAACCCGTTTGTTACGAAATTGCAGGTACAAGAAATTGATGAAACGGCACAGTTAGCTTTTAGGAAGAAAACACTGTTAACTTTGATGTTACAGGGGTTTGTTCAATAGTGGTTTCCTACAAGTTGAAAGGTACCATAATAAAGTTGCAATAGCTAAAAACCGCACGGGATGAAAGACCCATGCGGTTTTCCTATTCCTACTGATATTCCGTAATCCCATACCTCTTCCCATCTCCAACATTTCCGTTTACGTAAAAATCTAGGTCATGCATAATTTTATGAGCTAGTCGTACCCCTTCTACATCACTTCCATCTAATGCTTTCTGAATGGCCTGGATCGTTCTTTTTGCATCTTTACGTCGATCATCATTCGTTTCTATCTCTAACATCGTTTCAAGATCTTCAACAATTCCTTCAAGCCGAGGTTCATTACGCCCCCAAGAAAACCCACGGTAGCGATTCCACCCTACTAATTGGTTTAACTCTTGATGTACCGCTGCAATGATCTCTCCTGAACCGCTCTCTGTCTCTTCATCATTAGACAGATCCGATTCCTCTCCCCCTTCTTCATGACTAACTGTAATCACCTCTACAGCTTCTTCCTGTTCAAGATATTCCTCAATAGTCTCCTCACCTTGACTAACAGAATACCAATTTACGGCAATGACAACACCGAACATTGCAATTAAGGAATATACTAAAATAAACGCAACCTTTTTACTTTTCATCATAAGCTCCTTTCATTACCTCAACTCAACTAATCTATTTTTTCTCTAGCTTACAGATTATCAACCTTTTATTTAAAAAGGGTTGGCTCTTACGCAACATCTTCAGAGTACCATATGTAAAGAAACATTTTTGCTATTTCTGTCGATTCGAGAAGAAACAATTCACTCAATTACCTCCTACTAGAGACTAGGTCCCTTCCTTTGACGTAATTTGAAAGTGTTTGGATTCACTTTTTTTGAAATTTTTCCAAAAAAATAAAAGCCTTTTTGACAAGGCTTTTGATAATCGATATTTATTTAAGCTTATACTTCTCCTTCAATGATTCTGGAGCCATTTTCACCATGCGTTCAAAGATAAATGTTGCAATAACAATGTCATCTAGAATCCCGAAAAACAGGATAAAGTCCGGAATGAGATCAATTGGAAAAAGAGCATACCCGATGATCAATAGCACTCCAATCCACTTTTTACTAACAGAAACCTCTTTTGATAAAAAATAGTCTTTCAAAAAAGGAGCAAACTTCCACACTTTAAAAATAAATGTTAATCTCTTTAACACCTTCCGCAACTGCCTCACCAACTTTCTATCTATGCCTAGGTTATCATAAAAAACAAAGCAAGAGCATGATTCATCAGCTCTTGCTAAAAAGGCTCCTTATCGTACTGACTTCGCCCCTAAATAACGTGGTTTCCAATACGAATTATTCATATCTGCAATTATAACACCTGCGCTTGATCGGGCGTGAATAAATTGATTGTTGCCAATGTAAATACCAGCATAACTCCATTAAATGAACAGCCTATAATAACCAAAAAACTTCCAATTAAATTACATATTTGGGATTTCATAAGAGATACTTATAAACAAACTAACGTTTAGGAGGATAAAATGAGACAAAGACATAAACAGATTGCATTAATTCTAATTATTCTATTACTTAATCTTTACCTCCGAACATGGAAGGGTCTCTCGAAATACTACAAAAGTATGCTGTACACAAGCTTTATTAATGCTCTTTATTATTATATTTTTAAAAGAAATCTTCTTTGGGAATTCAAACCTGGAGGGATGAACTGGAGGCTTTTAAGAAAAATACATACGTTTTTTCTCTCACCTGTCTTAGTGCTCCTATTCTTATCACGATTTCCCACATCGTTTATAAATCAGGTCATCTATACGATGAAGTGGGTATTAGCATCCAGTTTCGCTGAGTATTTTTTAGAGAAGAGAAAAATGATTCGATTTAAATACGGTTGGAATGTCATTTGGTCAGGACTGATCTATTTACAGATGTATCTATTTAGTTATTTCTTTCTAAAAAAACCTGTAATGGTATGGGCTCTTTCATTTTTTTCTGTTCTGTTTTATATGACAGTATTTAAAGTCCCGTTAACTGGGCGGTTATTGAGAGGTCCTTATTTGTTATTTATCAGGAAGAAAAAGTACCCCCTCATGGATAATTTCAAAACATGTATTTATCCATACTATTCTTATCTATTACAGGAGTTAAAACGAAAGCCTTGTTAACCCTTCTGAAATACAGGATATCATCTTTATACAAGTTTCAACATATAACGACGAAAGTAGAATAATCCATACTAAATTGTTATGTAAGGGGGAGGTGTATGAATCAATATATTAATGTTGGAACAAACATAGAAACGTTTATCCTATTGGGGATCATTAGCATTGGAGTCATTGGATTAATTCTATTTTCTTTATTAGATTGGAAACGGTACGGGTTGTTGTTTTTACTAAGTGCCAGTGTGGGAAATATTTTATGTTTACTATTTGTGGAATTGGGATTTTACTCGTATCCTTACCGCCTATTTCCCAAACTTGCAACCATGCCTGTAATCACTATAACAGCTAGTTTTCCGTTACTTGTTTTGATTTGTGTTAGGTACAGTCCAAAACTTTGGATGTGGAAAATCCCCTTTTATTGGACCGTTATCCATATAGGAGTGTTTTTTGAAACCCTCCTTTTAACGAACACACGTATTATTGAATTCAATTTCAAATGGAATCTTTGGGACTCTTATACATGGTGGTGGATTTATTTCTTACTTTTTGAATGGATTGGTGGAAAAATTATACCCGAACATTTACGAAAACCAATAAGCATTCAAAATTTACAATACGGTAAAATAGGGTGGTTTCTTATCCATTTCATACTTATTATTACTATATTTCTTGCTGGTTACTATTTGGGTACCTTAAAATAAATATGACCATAAAAAACGCAATGGGCCCATATGACTCCATTGCGCTTTCTAAGGTTTTTATCCTGCTCCAACCTATACCTCAAATTTATAACCAACGCCCCAAACAGTACGGAGCACATCACAACCTGTTGTTTTTAATTTATTTCTAATCTTCTTTATATGCGCATCGACAATTCGAATATCACCTAAAAAGTCGTATCCCCAAACATGTTCAAGCAATGTCTCGCGTGTATACACATTTCCAGGGGCCTTTGCTAAGTGTACTAGTAAATCAAATTCCTTTGGCCGTAAAGTCACTTTCTCACCTTTATAGATCACTTCTCTTCGATCCACATCAATCTTAAACTCTCCATAATCATACGTGTAGCTTTGTTCTTTAACACTTTCATTACTTAAAGGTTCCACTCTTCTTAAAATCGCCTTAATCCTAGCAACCAATTCTCTTGGACTAAATGGCTTAATTATGTAATCATCAGCTCCTAGCTCTAATCCAAGGACTCGATCCAATTCATCCCCGCTTGCGGTTAACATGATAATCGGGACATTAGAAACTTTTCTAATTTCACGACAAACATCATACCCATCCATTTCAGGCATCAAAATATCCAGTATGACCATGTCGAATTGTTTTTCTAAAGCTAAATCCAGTGCATCTTTGCCATTCTCAGCCTCAATTACGTTATATTTTTGCTTTTTTAAATAATGATGAATGATTCCTCTAATATTATCATCATCATCGGCTACCATAACATTTAGCAAATAAAACCTCTCCTTTAATTCCTCGTATTCTATTGGAATCTTTCTAAGAAGCTTTTACACATATACAAGGTAGCATTAACAATTAACACGTTTCAAGGGACATAAGTTTGAAACTCAGTCCTATCTTCTTTCCACTTTAAGAAAAGAGGAACCATTTCGGTCCCTCTTTAGTCTCACCTATTTCAAGAAAGAAAGGAAGTTCGTATAACCCGTTTTCAGTCTCTCATAATAACCAAACAACTTATCAAACGTACCTTCATATTGCACGTTAGCATTTGCATTTGCCTCTGTCTCCGAGTCAAGCTCGACTCCAGCATTAGCATCTGTTGGTTCTTCAGTTTCTGTTGTAGCTCCATCATTTACTGAATCAATCTCTTCTGTTCCTTTTTCAACTTCTGTTGTCACTTCATCGATTACTAGCTCTACCTCTTCGATTCCTTCTTCTACTTCTGTTGTCACTTCATCGATTACTAGCTCTACCTCTTCGATTCCTTCTTCTACTTCTGTTGTCACTTCATCGAT